>JAADJE010000055.1 GCA_013150915.1 Gammaproteobacteria bacterium | reverse complement strand
GAGGCCTTTGATGAAATTGATATTGAATATACAGGTGACAGTGTAGAAATAGGTTTTAATGTTGGTTATATGCTCGAAGCCCTGAACGCCATAACTTCTGAAAAGATAGAAATGTTACTCAGTGATGCAAACAGTAGTGGCACTATACGTGTCCCGGGGGATGAAGAAACAGTTTATATTGTCATGCCGATGAGGCTTTGATCGTCGTGAAGTGTTTCACGTGAAACATGTTTTATAGTTTTCTTTCTGGGGACAAAAGAAACGAACAAAAAACCGCCCCCATCGTATTGGCCTGCGGCTGCTCTGCATACTTCCACTTAAACCGGGCACGAGGAACTCTCTACGCCCAGACGTACACCGCACTTTTCCGGCCAGATTTTCAGTCCTCGATAGCCCAAGAAGGGGACCATTTATTCAGGCCATCCATGACCTTCACCCTTCGGGCCAGTCTTCGGCTGTTCAAAGCCGCTCCGTTGTGTTGGCCTACGGCTACTCTGAGCGTTTCAGTCTGAACCGGGCACGGTGTACTCGGGCTGTGCCTTCAGACAGGCACCGCGCTTTATCCGGCTCAGCCTTCCAGTGCTCGACAACCCAAAAGGGGAAGGTTGCTTCAAAAGATAAAAGAAAGGATCAAACCCTGTAACGCCGTCCCGGCACTTACAATATTGTCTTTGATTTTGCAGTTAATTTTGACCTTACAATTCCGTTCAGGCTTGCCGAGAAGCACAGGATAAGCTGGGGTTTCGGGGTGTGCCTGTCTGAGGGCGTAGCCCGAGTTCACACCCCGCCAGCTTATCCGAGCATCGCAGGGGACCCAAAATGCCTTTTATTTTGGGCAAGCATGCGGGCGCGCTTTCTTCTGGCCACTCGCCTATAAAGGGCGAAAAACACGGATAAATTCAAGAAAATGAATAAAAAAGAAAACTATAAAACATGTTTCACGTGAAACAGTCACACAGGACAGCCCCTTAGCGCAGATAAAAAACCCCAGTAAAACCAGATATCAACCCCTGAAAATGTTATCATTCTACGGATAAACAGAGCACGGAAACCCCCTTTAAAATGGCAGAAAATCAGGAATATAATTCAGACAGTATTAAGGTTCTAAAAGGCCTGGATGCGGTGCGAAAACGGCCCGGCATGTATATCGGTGATACTGACGACGGTACGGGTCTGCATCACATGGTATTTGAAGTTGTTGACAATTCTATTGATGAAATCCTTGCCGGACACTGTAAGGATGTCACCGTAACCATACACAGTGACGATTCTGTCTCGGTTGAAGACAATGGACGAGGAATACCCACGGGCATTATTGAAGAAGAAGGGAAATCAGCGGCCGAAGTGATTATGACGGTTCTTCATGCGGGTGGTAAATTTGATCAAAATTCGTACAAAGTATCGGGTGGTTTGCACGGTGTTGGTGTTTCTGTTGTGAATGCTTTGTCTGAAACGCTGCACCTGACTATTCATCGTGGTGGAAAAGTATTTGAGCAGACCTACACGCGTGGTGTACCGGACGCGCCGTTAAAAGTGACCGGAGAGACAGAGCAGACAGGCACAGAGATTCGATTCAAGGCGAGTTCAGAGATATTTTCTGATACAGTTATCCATTTTAATTTATTGGCAAAGCGTTTACGGGAGTTATCATTTCTTAATTCTGGAGCCTGTATTATTCTGCGGGACGAAAGAACGAACGAGGAAGAAGTCTTTGAATATACGGGTGGAATCAGTTCGTTTGTTGAACACCTTAGCCAGAATAAATCGACTTTACATAACAAGGTGATTGAGATCGTCAGCGAGCGAGACGGTACGGTGGTCGAGCTGTCAATGCAGTGGAACGACTCTTACCAGGAAAATGTCTTTTGTTATACCAATAATATTCCACAAGGAGATGGCGGAACACACCTCTCCGGCTTCAGATCTGCGTTGACACGGACACTTAACCAGTATATCGATTCAATCGGTGTGGCAAAAAAAGCAAAGGTCAGCATTAGCGGTGATGATGCGCGCGAAGGCCTGATCGCTGTTCTGTCTATAAAAGTACCGGATCCAAAATTTTCATCGCAAACCAAGGATAAACTGGTTTCCTCAGAAATAAAGGGCATTGTTGATTCGTTGGTAAGTGAAAAACTGGGTGAATTTTTGCTGGAGAACCCGTCTGATGCGAAAACAATTTCACAAAAAATAGTCGATTCAGCGCGAGCACGCGATGCGGCGAGAAAAGCCCGGGATATGACGCGTCGAAAAGGTGCGCTGGAGATATCAGGATTGCCGGGGAAACTGGCCGATTGCCAGGAAAGAGACCCGGGACTGTGTGAAATATACCTGGTGGAAGGGGACTCTGCAGGGGGGTCAGCAAAGCAGGCCAGAGATAGAAAGTTCCAGGCCATATTGCCCCTCAAGGGTAAAATTTTGAATGTTGAAAAGGCGCGCTTCGACAAGATGCTGTCATCCGAGGAAGTGGGAACCTTAATCAAGGCGCTTGGGACGGGTATTGGTAAAGATGATTTTGATAAATCGAAACTTCGGTATCATCGCATAATTATCATGACCGATGCCGATGTTGATGGGTCCCATATACGCACCCTGTTATTGACATTCTTCTATCGTCAAATGAAGGAACTGGTTGAGGGGGGGCATATATATATCGCACAACCACCGCTGTACAAGCTGAGCAAGGGCAAAAAAGAAAAATACATTAAAGACGATACAGAGCTGCAGGAATATCTACTGAATCAGGCGCTACAGGAAACCGTATTATTACCGGGTAGAGGAAGAGAAGAGATCGCCGGCAAGGCACTGGAAACACTGTGCAGAGATTATATTGCTGTTCAGGCGATCATTTCGAGGTTAAGCCAGCGTTACGATCCTTTTTTGTTACAGCGAATGATAAATATACCGGCAATCAGCGAAGCGGATTTTAACAAAAAAGCACGCATGCAGGAATATTTGGACGCGCTAGTTGTGATAAGGGCGAATAATAAGGAGTGGGACGTTACGTATTCCGGCCATCTTATCCCCGGCGCGAACGATGAGTATGAAATAATGATTACCCGATCAAAGCATGGCACAAGTTCCAGCACACATTTCGATACCGCATTATTTAAATCTGCTGAATACAGGTCGCTGGCGACACTTGGCAAAACACTGCATGGCTTGCTTGCAGAGGACGCAACAATTCGTGTCCGCGAAAAAGTACAGGCCATTAGTGACTTCTCAGAAGCACTGGACGGGATGATGGTTCAGGCAAAGAAAGGGATAGCGATTCAGCGTTACAAAGGGCTTGGCGAGATGAATCCGGATCAGCTTTGGGATACCACAATGGATCCGACAGTTAGACGGTTGCTTCAGGTGACGGTTGAGGACGGTGTCGCGGCGGACGAGACCTTCTCCATGCTGATGGGCGAAGTCGTCGAACCAAGAAGGAAATTCATCGAAGATAATGCGTTCTCAGCAAATCTTGATGTGTAATCTGAATCTGTGAAGTCGTGGATTGTAGGTCGTAAAACTGCAAACTAAGGATCAAGGACTAAAAACCCAGTATAATCAGTGGGTTACAGCGAACCCTTGCAGTTTTGGGAGAAAAACTCGGGGTCATCCTTATCGATGCGAACAGCAGTGAGTTTTCCTCCCCAGAGACAGCCTGAGTCGAGACATATCGCATTGTTTTGCCAATGGAGACCTAAGGTAGACCAGTGCCCAAAAATAACCCTCCATGACGGCTTACGCTTCGCCTCAACATTAAACCAGGGATAAAAACCTGGGGGCTGTTTTCCGGGAGCACATTTTAGATCAAGTTCTAGCGCGCCAGAGGTGTCCAGATAGCGCATACGGGTCATGGTGTTTGTTATGAAGCGCAAGCGCTCCCAGCCCCGCAGTGTATTGTCCCAGTAGGCAGGGTAGTTTCCATACATCTTATTGAGGAAGTTTTTGTAGTCGTCCTTGTGCAGTACACACTGTACCTCCTTCGCCAGGGCCTCCGTCTTTTTTATTGACCAGGAGGGATAAATCCCGGCATGAACCATGCAGACACTGTATTCATCTGAGCGATGAAAAAGAGGCCGCTTACGTAGCCAGTCAAGCATTTCAACACGATCTGCTGCGTTAAGGACGTTTTCCAGTGTGTCGTAAATCTTGGTTTCACGGCAGCCATTTGCGACGGCTAACAAGTTCAGGTCGTGGTTGCCCAGCACACAGATGGCTGAATCACCGAGATCCATTACATAGCGAAGAACATCAGCAGATTGCGGGCCACGATTTACCAAATCACCGCAAAACCATAATTGATCTTTTGCTGATTTAAAGCCGGTAAGCTTGATTAACTTACGAAGTGATTTATAGCAGCCCTGTACGTCACCAATTGCATAAACAGCCATGCGTTATTTTCCTTGAATCGCGCTCATTCGTAAGTTTCTATTGGAGGCGAGCCATCATAAATATAATCCAGGCGATGTTGAAAATAACTTTCGCGGGCAAATTGATACGGGTCGAGTGATGCAAAGCTGAATACCGATGAGGCACGTAGGTAGCGTGAACGAGTATCAACCATATCCAGCACTAACAGTGAAAAACGAGCATTTCTGTTATCCAGGTACCTAAGCGGGTCGGTATAAGAAAAATAGCTATAAAGTCCAAGCAGGTCGCGACCACTGGAAGGACCAATAATTGGAATTACGATATAAGGACCAAAACCAAAACCCCATACGGCGAGGGTTTGTCCGAGATCTTCAACATGTCTTTCGAGCCCGGAAAGTGTAGCAATATCAATCAGGCCCGCCAGGCCAAAGGTAGAGTTAATAAACAGTCGGGAAAAAGTGTCGGCGGCATTGTTTAGCTTTCCCTGCAATAGACTGTTGATCAGATTTCTACCCTCGGTAGTATTTGAGAAGAAGTTATAAACAGCTGTTCTTACCGGTCGGGGTAGAACATTTCGATAAGCCTTGGCAAAAGGCGTTAGAATAAACTTATCAACCTTTTCGTTAAATGTAAAAATTCTTCTGTTTACACGTTCGAATGGATCTGTTTTCACGGCATTGTCGGATACTGCAGGCTGTACAGGTATTTCTGTTTCTTTATTCGGGGTCGTAGCACAGGCATTCAATGTAATAAATGCAATAATAAGGATTAACCGGGAAACTATTTTTTTCATTTTATTTTTTTTCGCTTCAATGAGCTTCGAAAGTCTTTAACGATGGTCTATATTAGATCACTGCTGTCCCGTTAACGCCACATCGTCATGCCGGGCTTGACCCGGTATGACAGCCCCATTGGGTTCCCTGCATCCCAAGCACTACGGTAACGACAGCAAAATAAGATCAGCTTAACGGGACAGCAGTGATATTAGAGGGATAAATAATAAGAGGAACGATAGGCGCCTCTATTAATCCATGAATATTCACACCCCATCCCCAATCCCCCCTCTCCGTGTTAAGAATTTTCACAATAGCCAGCTATTCCGTGCGATCCTTGCCCTGATAGGAACGATTTGGAATGCAATCTGATCTATCCGGAATTAATAGAGGGGCCCTATAGGGTGAAGATATGGCGTGACGAGGCTAAAATCAATTGAAACATACCATTTTGCAGGATAAAAATGAAAACACGATTCAACGAACTTAGAAGGTTTCTAAACGAATTAGTTCTCGGAAAAGAAGATAAAATTGAACTTTGTCTGTGTTGTATTCTGGCCAGGGGCCATTTACTGATTGAGGATCTTCCCGGGATGGGGAAGACCCTGCTTGCCCATTCACTGGCAAAAGCGATTGGTCTTAATTTTAGTCGTATACAGTTCACCAGTGATATGCTCCCAGCGGATATCACAGGGGTTTCGGTATTTGAAGTCGCCAACAGCAGTTTTCGCTTTCACCCGGGTCCGATTTTCTCCAGTGTGGTACTGGCGGATGAAATAAACAGGGCCTCACCCAAGGCACAAAGCGCACTACTGGAAGCGATGGAAGAGCGACAGGTAAGTATCGATGGATGCACACATTTACTGCCGGATCCATTTTTTGTTATTGCCACACAAAATCCGCTAGAGCACAGTGGCACCTTCCCATTACCAGAGTCGCAGCTTGATCGGTTTTTTATGCGAATTAGTCTGGGTTACCCGAACCGAGATTCTGAGCGAACCTTACTGGAAAAAGAAGACCGTCGTGAACTGCTGACAAAATGTGAGGCCGTGATTACAAAATCGGAGTTACTTATCTGGCAGCAAGAAGCGAAATTGATAAAAACCCGGCCAGCACTACTGGATTACGTCCAGGATCTGGTTGAGGAATCACGAAATTCAGCAAATTTTATCAATGGTATCTCGCCCAGGGCAGCGTTAAACCTGGTCAGTGGTGCGCGGGCCTGGGCATTGCTTGCTGGGAGAGACTATGTCATACCGGAAGATGTTCAGGATGTCCTGCCGGCCGTTATCGGGCATAGACTGACGCAGGCAATGGATCAGGAGGGCCACATGAATCTTGGGATGAATCCTGCGGATAGGCTACTGGAAATTACGCCGGTACCCTAAAGGTGCTCCATGAAGGAACTCTGCCTTTCAAGAACAAACCTCTATATGCTGCCGACGCGACACGGTATTATATTTTCATTTGTACTGCTGGCGATGCTCCTGATTGCCGTGAATTACAATAATTCGTTGGCCTATATGATGACATTTATTCTGGCCTCGACGGTATTGGTCTCCATGTTATATACGCATCGTAACCTGGAAGGTCTGTGCATTTCCTACGGCACATGCAGTGCTGTGTTTGCAGGCAACATACTTCGCTACACACTCATTCTTTCGAACCGGTCGAAGCGCGATCGTTATGATATTGGTATAGATATGAAGGGTGATCAAAGCCGGCGTAGGGATTTTTCCGCCAGAGATGTATTGACCATTGAGTGCAGTACCAGGGTAAGGAAAAGGGGGTGGTATTCATTGCCCACGATGCAAGTGAATACTCGCTATCCACTGGGGCTATTATTTTCATGGAGTAAACCCACAGGACTTGATAGAAAAACACTGGTTTATCCGGAACCCGCCAAGTGGCCAAGTGGCAGGATTTTCCACCAAGGGTCACGGGGAATCGCCCGAGACCCGCGCTGACAAAAAATAGTCATGACGACTATTCAGACCTGCGAAAATTCAGGAAAGGCGATCCACCGCAGCACATAGACTGGAAAACCTATGCCAGGGGCAAGGGATTGTATTGTAAGACCTTTCTCGGGGGAGAAATGCCTGAAATGATGTTTCACTGGGATGATACACATGGAGATAAAGAGCATCGAATCAGTCTGCTTACTCGTTGGGTGATAGAGGCCGCCGCGCAGGGAATAAGTTTCGGGCTGGATCTGCCCGGGGAAAAGGTTTCACCGGCAAATGATGAAAAACACATCTCTGTGTGTCTGAAAATATTAGCGTTATTTTGATAAAGCAAAAATTTCATATCAGTACCGGTCAGGAGATCAAGCCAGACAGGCAGGCACTGTATTCTTTGTTTATTGCCTTTTTGCTGTCAGTGAGTCCACACCTGGGTCGTTTGCCCGTATGGTTTACACTGCTTGGGATATTTGTTTTTGGCTGGCGTTACAAAATCATTACCACAAACGGGACTCCACCCGGCAGCGTTATTCGAATAGTTATAATTTTCACTGTGTTATTTCTTCTTTTTCAGCATTACCATACTCTGCTCGGGCGTGATGCAGGTGTTGCCATGCTGGTGGCATTGACGATGCTGAAGTTTCTTGAACTAAGGACCCTGCGTGATTACATGCTGGTTGTGTTTCTCAGTCTGTTTATTGTCCTGACAAACTTTCTCTATTCACAATCTCTCTGGCTGGGCGTCTATTTGATCGTTGTAATTATCGTTCTTTTCACGGTTATGATGTACCTGAACCACCGTAACAGACAAAAACCATTCACTATGCTGAAGCGTGCCGCTGCCATAGTCATGATGGGGCTACCTGTTGCTATCTTGTTATTCCTGCTGTTTCCCCGCTTGCAGGGAGGCCTGTTTGGACTGCCCAGCGACAGCCACGCCGGGTTGACAGGGATGTCGGATACAATGAAACCGGGCAGCATTAATGAATTGAACCAGAGTGAAAAAGTGGCCTTCAGGGTAGAGTTTAACGGCAGGTCTCCTCCGGTTACAAAACAACGCTACTGGCGTGGTCTGGTGCTGGAAAAATATGAACAGGGGGTTTGGAAAGAAGGCCCACAAGTGAAGGCCATTGCCGGTGCAGTAAGGTATGAAAAAGAGGACTTGATTGAGTATTCAATATTGCAGGAACCGTCAAATCAAAAATGGATATTTGTACTTGATATGCCGGTAAGCAAGCCCGCTGAACTTAAATGGGGGACAGGTCAGACTTTGCGCAGCATGGAGCCAGTTCGTGAACGGCTACAATTGCAAATGAAGTCCGCGATTGAGTATAAATTTACCGGGATATCTAACGGTGTACGACAAAGAAATCTTGACATAAGTTCAGTGAAGGGTGCGCGGCTCACCCGCCTGGCAGACAAACTTTATCGGGAGGCCGGCAGTGACAAGGCATACATTAAGGCCGTTTTTGACTATTATCGGGACAATGAATTTTTCTATACCCTACAACCACCGTTATTGGGAGATAAACCCGTACAAAGTTTTATGCTTGATACACGAAGGGGCTATTGTGAGCACTACGCCTCTTCTTTTACCATTATGATGCGGCTAGCTGGAATACCGGCTCGTGTGGTTATCGGTTACCAGGGCGGGGAATGGAATGAGCGGGGTGATTACTTAATTGTCAGGCAAAGTGATGCTCATGCCTGGTCGGAAGTCTGGCTGGATGAAAGTGGCTGGGTCAGAGTAGACCCAACCTCAGCGGTTGCCCCAGAAAGAATTGAATATGGTTTTTCTGCAATGCGAGAGTTAATGGAACAGGGCCAGCCCTTGGGTAATGTGGCGGGTGAAAGGTTGCAGGCAATCTTAGCGGGGACGCTGTTTAGTCGAACAATTAAGGGGGTGAAATTATTCTGGGATGGCGTAAATACCCGCTGGTATAAATGGGTGATCGATTATGGCAGAAAAAATCAGAACGGCTTACTTCGCTGGTTTGGTTTTCAGCAGACGGACTGGGGTAAGCTGGTATTCTTGCTGGCGGGGCTGGTGTCACTGGTTGTCGGTATTCAGGCATGGCTATTATTTCGTAGAAAAAAAATTGATCCGGCTGTACGGCAGTATCAGA
Organism: Gammaproteobacteria bacterium; assembly: GCA_013150915.1. Taxonomy (GTDB): domain Bacteria; phylum Pseudomonadota; class Gammaproteobacteria; order BMS3Bbin11; family BMS3Bbin11; genus BMS3Bbin11. Next base: position 41,185 of record JAADJE010000055.1, on the reverse strand, counting down.
AATATTGCCGCCGTCTGTGTCGCGTTGGAATTGTCAGATCGCCGTCAGAGGGGCCGGCAAGATTCGCCCGACGAGTAATCGGGGCTCGTCCGGATTTACGGGAACGGGTAATGTCAGTAACGGAGGCCTATATCGCTATTTTATATGCGGGCAATACACACAAAGAACAGCAGCAAAGGCTTGCCCGGACTGTGAATGAATTCAGGCCGGGACATTGACGCGGCGGGACAGCGAAACGATGCGTACCGGTAAGGCGATGCCTGCCGTGGTAATGGTAATCGGTGGGATGGATCCCTCTGGAGGGGCGGGCCTGTGTGCGGATATTCAGACGCTGTCAGCGATGGGCTGCCATGCGGCACCGGTAGTAACAGCAATAACCGTTCAGAATACGGTAGAGCTCAGAAGTTTTCAGTCGGTGGAAGCAAGCTTGATCGAAGCGCAGATGCGTACCGTACTGGATGATTTGTCCCCCTCTGTGGTGAAGACGGGGATGCTGGTAAACAGGGAGATTATCTCTGTCGTGTCATCGGTACTGGGGAAACACCCTGAAATCAAGGTGATAGTTGACCCCGTAATAAACAGTAACAACGATGAAAGGCTTAGTGAGGGCTCACTTATTGTCCCACTGAAGAAATTATTATTTCCCGTTGCGTCAATAATTACACCCAATATTTTAGAGGCTCGTTTGCTGGCGGGAAAAGAGGCGGCTGCAGACGATTGCGCTGCGCTGTTAAGCGAGTGTAATTGTATGATCACCGGGACACATGCTGAATCTACTAAGGTCATTAACGCCTATTATCAGCGGGGCAGAAAGCTTCGGGAATGGATCTGGCCGCGCCTGAAATTTGAATACCACGGCTCAGGCTGTACCCTGGCTTCAGCCATCGCGGCAGGGGTTGCACATGGCCTGGACATGGAACAGGCACTGGAACAGGCACAACAGTTTGTTATAAATAGTTTGTGGGCAGGATTCAGGCCGGGCCATGGGCAGCATATCCCCGGTCGTCTTTGCCACGATGACGTGTTTACGAATTAATCAAAGCAGGTCATGCACCCCCTTACAAACAAGATTACAGGCCTCTATGCCATTGCCGATACCGGAACCCTGGATGATGGAGAGTTGTTTGAGAAAGTGCGTATGGTGCTGGGCGGAGGGTGCCGGATTTTACAATACCGTGATAAGAGTTGTCATGAGGAAAAACGGCTGAGGCAGGCCACCGAATTGCGTAAAATGTGCAGTCACGCAGGCACACTCTTCATCATCAACGATGATGCTGAACTTGCCATGCAAGTAAATGCAGACGGCGTCCACTGCGGTAAAGAGGATGCCACAGTAAGGGAAACAAGGGCCCGTCACCCAGGATTACTGATTGGAGCATCCTGTTATAATAGCCTGTCGCGGGCGCTGCAGGCGGTCAATGACGGTGCAGACTACATTGCCTTCGGCAGCTTCTTCTTATCGAGCACAAAACCGCAGGCAAAGGCTGCTGATCTGGAAACGCTTCAACAGGCAAAGAAAATGTTTGAACAGCCAATAGTCGCGATAGGCGGTATCATAGCCGAAAATGCAGAGATTCTGATATCATCTGGAGCCAGCGCCGTAGCGGTTATCAGCGGTGTTTTTTTAACGCCGAATCCACGCCTTAGCAGCAGGAAAATTGCCGCATTATTTGATGAACAGGTTAAAATGTAAATGAACAACGAAGAACTTTTCCTGCAGGCCTCAAAACATATTCCCGGTGGCGTGAATTCGCCCGTACGGGCATTCAAATCAGTCGGTGGCGCACCGGTATTCTTCAAGCGCGGCTCGGGCGCCCGTTTGTGGGATGAAGAGGGGCGAGAATATATCGACTATGTTGGCTCCTGGGGGCCGATGATCCTTGGCCATTCCCATCCAGCCGTTATTGAGGCGGTAAAAAAACAGCTTGAAGCCGGACTTGGCTTCGGCGCCCCGACTGTCCTCGAGACACAGATGGCGGATCTTGTTTGTAAGCTGGTGCCCTCAATTGAAAAAGTGAGGATGGTCAGTTCCGGTACAGAAGCCACAATGAGCGCGATTAGACTGGCACGTGGCGCTACCGGCAGGGACAAAATAATTAAATTTGAGGGCTGCTATCACGGCCATTCAGATTCCCTGCTGGTAAAGGCCGGCTCCGGTGCCCTGACCCTGGGCGTCCCGACGTCACCAGGGGTGCCGGCAGAACTTGCCCGCCTGACATTAAGTCTGGAGTACAACAATTTAGATCAGCTTGCCAAAGTAATGCAAACGGATGGCCGGAGCATTGCCTGTGTGATTGTTGAGCCGGTAGCCGGAAATATGAGTTGTATCCCACCCGCCCCGGGTTTTTTGCAGGGCATGCGCGAGTTATGTGACAAATACGGGACAGCACTCATCTTTGATGAGGTTATGACCGGTTTTCGTGTGGCATTAGGGGGAGCTCAGGCACATTACGGTGTCGTACCGGACCTCACGACGCTCGGTAAGGTGATTGGTGGTGGCCTGCCCGTCGGAGCCTTTGGCGGGCGGGCCGATTTGATGGACCAAATTGCACCCGATGGGCGGGTATATCAGGCGGGGACACTGTCAGGCAATCCTGTTGCCATGTCGGCCGGCCTGGCCATGCTTGAGAATATTCAGGAAGAGGGTTTTTATGATAGCTTGTCAGTGGCTGCACATCGGTTGGCAAGCGGTATCCGGCAGCGAGCAGAGGCGGCAGGGATCGCGTTGACATTTAATCAGGTCGGCGGAATGTTTGGTCTGTTCTTCACCGATAGCGAGCGGGTAAATTGTTTTGCAGACGTCATGGCCTGTGATGTGAAGCGGTTCAATACGTTTTTTCATGGCATGCTGGGCCAGGGTGTAAATCTAGCGCCATCATCTTTTGAAGCCGGGTTTGTTTCATCTGCCCACGGGCAGAAGGAAATTGATATCACGCTTGATGCGGCGGAAGCTGTCTTTTCATCTTTTTAAGGTTTTTTTACAGGGACACAGACCGCACATCTCGAAAGCCCAGGTCGTCATAAAAGACAGGCCCCAGAAAGGGTAAAAACTTAGCCCGATGCCAGCAACAACACCAACAAATTATGAAAATAAAAAGGGATAATGCCGCCAGTAATAATCAGTGCGGCGGCTATTCCCATAAGCAGGTATGACAAAAGCAGGGCCCGTCCTCCCCTTATTACCCAGGTATCACGCATAACACGCATACCGGGAGCTGGAAAGCGGTTACTTTGCTGAATTTCCCGCGCGACCTGAATCAGCTGCATACCGACAGTAATCAGTACGATGGCAAGTATCGCGAACAGGGAATAGAAAATAATCAGCAGCCTGAAAATGTTTTCTGTGGCATCGTGGGAGAACAGTTGAACCAGACGGTCCTGTACTGATGGCAAGCCCCAGAGCAGTAGCGTAAGCACAACGCCCAGGAAGACTACGACGGCTAGCCATTTATTTCGTAACCGACTGTCAGCACGAACCAGTCTGGGGCGTCGGACAGTTGCTTCAGGTGTGGAGATGGATTTAGAATCTAACACAGTAAAGGTTTAAAATACGTTGTACCTCGTTGCCAAAGAGATTACCACGTTTCGGTGCTCGCGACCGCAGGGAATAGGCATAAGCGCCTCCCGCAGGAAAGGCCCCTAAGGGTGCCATGACGGGTTTCTGTGAAGGATTCAGCGTTTCCATACGGGTCAAATCTAGCTGTATTTTCCACAAGACACACCTGATTTCCGATAATCAGTAGCATTTAGAGACATTAGGGGCGGCCTTTACTGGACAGCGAGGCGGCATAACGCGCACGCATTCGTCGAATGACCCACAGCATAACTTGCCAGGGGTGTCGCACCCAGCGTGTTAACAATAAACTGTCATCTGGTGAAATCCCGTAATAAAGTCGCAACCACCAGTTCGGTGGAGACAGGAGTTCTTTTGTCCGTTGTTTAGTGGGGTCACACAGTATTGTGCTCAGTGGCAATATACTGACACCTGTCTCTGCAGGCATCGGCCTCTGGTTGGGGGGGATATGTAGACGTAAATTTTCGGGCAAGGGGATAATGTAATCAACCAGCCTAAGCGCATTGATCACGCGTGGATAATTTTTTTTTAGTGCAGACCAGTTAATCTCCTTTTCAAAATGGCTGGCATAATACACAATATCAACACACCAGATAAGTTTTAGCCTGGAGGCGGGTTCAGACATGTGATGGAACAGGTGGCGGAGTTGATCCTGATACCCGAGGGCGAAATAGCGGGTGCCATCAACACAAAATACATTCAATGCGGAGGTTAGATTCTCAGTTGTGATCGATGCCGGAGTATCACCACTCAGTGCATCAAGATGAATTTCTACATGAATTGGCAAGCCGTCATGTTGAATATGAGCGCCCGGCAGGTGATGGTGCCCGGACATATACTGGCTACCCGTATGCTCTGGGGCCGTATAACCGAGATCACGGAGGATTTGTTGTACATCCAGAGCCTTATCCGGTGGGGCGAGCAAGTCTATATCACTCATCGTGCGTAAGGAAGGGTCAGGGTAGATGCTGTGGGCAAGATATGAGCCTTTTAGTACGATCAGCGGGATAGACTTTCTGTCGCAGGCCTCGGCTATCTCAGCCATTGCCTTAGCCCGCGCATTATTTGCCCACCGGTGGCGTTGTACCAGGGCATAGAGTTTCCGTTTTACATTCTGAGGAATAACAGAGCCGCTTTCACGCAGACTGGTAAACAGTAGTGGCGCGATAGCATTGTTTTCGGCCTCGGTGACCAGGGCATCCCAATCAGAAAATTCAGAAATAGCGTGAGACAGGGCCTTTTTAGCCTGCGCATCAGGGTTTATTCGTGCTGCAAGGGCCAGCAGAGAGTAGTTGGGGTCAAATTGATAATTATTGGTGTTCAAAACCTTCACCAGATTGTGCAGGGTGATTTAGCATAAAGTTTATCGCCGGGCTTGAGCGCAAATGTTTTTGTGAAGGGAGGGAAATTTATCAATGTCCCATTGACTCTAAATTCAGCGGGTGGATGTGGGTCGGTTTGTACCCGGGTTCGTAGGTAAGCAGGCCGTGCAGAACTCGCCCATAAATGCGCAAAGCCGAAAAAAAATAATCTGGCTTCCGGCAGCTTGAATTCAGGATTTATTTTTTTGATATCTGCAGATTCAGAAAAGGCCTGCCAGGCAATCTTCAGGCCGACCAGGTCTGCGATCGCCTCACCGGTTACAAGTTTGCCCTGAAGTTGAGCATCACCGTCAACAGTATATTGTTCAAACTGCCGGGTGATACATGCTGCGGCATTTTTAAACCCCTGTTTATCTTTATTGGTCCACCAGTCTGTGACATTTCCGTTGGCATCGAACAAACGTCCCTGATCATCAAAACCATGCGATATTTCATGACCAATTACGGCACCAATCGCGCCATAGTTAAGGGCCTCAGGAGCATTGCTGTCAAAGAAAGGTGGCTGCAGTATCCCGGCGGGAATGACAATTTCATTCATTGAAGGGTTGTAATAGGCATTGACTGATTGAGGGGACATCAGCCATTCGTTCTGATTTGTACGGCTTCCAATTTTGTCGAGTTCCCGTCGAATAAGAAAGGCGTTGCCTTCAAGCACATTTCTTGCGTAGGAGCGTCGTGAAACTTTCAAGCTGGAATAATCACGCCAGCTTCTGGGATAGCCAATTTTAAGCCGCATGGCATCAAGCTTTTTAATGGCGGCCTGTCGGGTGCTCGGTTCGAGCCAGGCCAGCGTTTCAAGATTTGTTCTGAGTGCTTGGCGTATATTATTAAGGATGTCGATGACGCGTTTTTTTGATGAGGCTGGAAAATACAGGCTGACATAGAGACGGCCAATCGCGAAACCAAGAATACGGTTGCTTTCATCTGCCACACGGCGCCAGCGTGGTTTTATCTCCTTTGATCCGGATAATTTAGAATTGAAGGAAAAATTTTGATCAACGAAGGGAGCTGAAAGGGCATGAGAAGTCGCCGCAAGCAGGCGCCAGCGCAGGTAGTTTTTCCATTCGGAAAGGGGGCGTTGATAAAGGAGTTTATCCAGGGCGCGAAAGAAGCCGGGATTGGTAATATTTATAACGCCCAGTTGTTGTAACGCCAGGGTTTCAAAATAGATTTTCCATGAAAAGGCGGACATTATTTTTTTTAGTTGTTTGCGATGCACGGGGTGATAAATTGCCTTGGGGTCACGCCTTTGAGTGCGGCTCATCGATTCTTTAGCCAGCGCGGTTTCCAGCTTGAGTATAGATTTGGCAATAGCCCTTGCTGAATTTTCATTTTCACCAAGCATGCGAAACAGGGTGGCAAGGTGCTTCAGATAGGCGCTTCTGATGGCGAGTGTTTTTTTATCCTGACGAAAATAATAATCCCTGTCTGGCAGGCCGAGGCCAGCCTGATCAAGGACAGCAATTATTTGCTTACTGTCCTTGTAGTCCTGCATTTGCCCAAGACTAAACATTGCATCTACCCCTTGTAGCTGGAGATATTGCACGGTGTTCTGTAGATCATAAAGATTACGGATGCCCTTTATCATTTCAAGCTCAGGACGTAGTGGTATAAGACCGAGACGATCAGCCTTGTCGCGATCCATGCCTGTTGCATAGAAGTCACCGATTTTTCTGATCTCACTGTCCTGGGCGGCAGGTGTATTTTCGGCGGCGGCCTCAAGAATGTAACGAATCTGCCGAGTATTATTTTTTCGCAGGATGTTAAATGTCCCCCAGCGGGATTCGCTGTCGGGTATAGGATTTGCCTTCAGCCAGTTACCGTTTGCATAGGCAAAGAAATCATCTGCAGGCGATACGCGTTGATCAATGTTTTTCAGTTGAAAGCCCGGCTGCCCGGTCATCGAAGCGGTGCCCAGTGGGCTGAGGATCAGGCTGAGTAGAAGAAAGGCCGCCGTTACTTTTCTTGCAGGCTTGCAGAAAACGAGAACGGGCCGGTTCATTTTTATATAAGGGTATTGCAGCGATCTAAAATAAAGACTTGTCAAACGCATAGTTGACAAGATAGAGACTGCTGACTATCAGGACAACAGAGGAAAGACCAAGGATAGTAAAGATTGTTTTCAGGCGTGCTAGCGACCGCATCAAAGCCGGTTCATCATTTTTTTCATAGGCGGTTTTTATTGTTCTACTGGCTTGCAGCAGCAGTATCCCAATCCAGATAGGAACCCACGCAACAAGTATACCAATACCAGTGATCGTGATCAGTGTGCCATAGAAGATTAAACAGATGGCAAACAGACGAATCCATAGCCGGCTTTCATAGAGCGGCAGTGCAATTTTGTTTGCCGGCATAGATCTATTCACATCTGTACTTATGTGTGAGGGGGTTGTTGTGTTATCTTCGTTTTGCAATGTTATGAATTCCTGATTAGTGAACTTAGCTGAGAAAAAATTCCTGTGCAACGTTTATAAATATGGGCCTTGCTACCTTTGCCGTAACAGAACACAATCTTTCATGAGCCCAATCAGACCGGAATAAAAAAATGAATCTGGAAAAAGTTGTATTTGCCTTCTTTATTGTCCTCGCACTGACCGTAAATTTCGGTTTTTTTGTTGGCGAAATGAATGACCCGCTGCATCACAATGTCTATGAACTGTATGTGGCAATAGTGGTTAATCTCGTTGCCACCGTTCTCAAGTTCGGTGACCGAACACATATCGGTGCCGTCCTTTTGGCCACATCGCTGGTTGCCGACCTGCATCTAATAGCCGCTGCAGTGGCCTGGGGCATAGGATTATACATGCTTGATATGGGGAATGATGTACTCGGCATTGTGGTTTCACTTTCTGCCGGAGCATTACTGGCTAATATCACCTCGGTAGTCCTGCTGGTCGTTGAGACAATGTCATTGAGAAAATAAGTGATGATGGTTCTTTTCATTGAGTGTTTATCGGAATGACTAAGGCCTCATCATTAATTCTGCGTCGCATGCGTGTCCCTCTGTTGGTGCTGATTGCAACGTACTCCATCTCCGTACTTGGCTTTGTCCTGGTTCCCGGTATTGATGAGAGTGGTCAGCGCTGGAATATGACATTTTTCGACGCCGTATATTTTGTCAGCTACATGGCGACGACGATAGGCTTCGGCGAATTACCCCAGCCATTTTCTGCGGCGCAGAGGATGTGGACCACGATCAGCATATATCTTTCCGTCATCGGCTGGGTTTACGCCATTGGTGCCATCCTGTCACTGGTACAGAATAGCTTATTGAAGCGGGCACTGGAGGAAGGTCGCTTTACCCGCAATGTAAAAAGATTAAATGAAGATTTCTTCATCATTTGTGGCTATGGAGAGACCGCCAGGTTGCTGGTACATTCTTTGAATATCAGAGGATTCCGTACGGTGGTTATTGAAACCAACAGCGATCGGCTTGATGATTTATCCATGTCAGATATCCCTAATCCTGTGCCATCATTGGCGGCGGATGCCTCAAACAGTAAAGTGCTTATTGAAGCGGGTTTATTTCATTCTAAGTGTAAGGGGGTCGTAGCACTGACTGATTCAGATGAGGTGAATTTGAAGATAGCGATAAGCTGCCGGTTGCTGAAAAAATCTGTGGATGTAATTTGCCGGGTCGAGTCACTGGATGCCGAGGCTAATATGCGCTCATTTAGTACAGATTATATTGTCAATCCATTTGAAAGTTTTGCCTCCCGTCTGGCCATGGCGCTGCATTCACCGAGCAGCTATTTGATTAACCAGTGGCTGACCGGGGTGCCGGGCACACGTTTGATGGAGCCGACTCTACCGCCGCGAGGCCTGTGGTTGTTGTGTGGTTACGGTCGGTTTGGGAAAGCAATTCATCGATTTCTTACTTTTGAAGGATTAAAAACACGCATTATTGAGTCAGACCACGAGCTGACCCACCCGCCAGAAGGCAGCATAAAAGGGCGTGGGACTGAAGCCGTGACACTTAGAAATGCCGGAATTTCCGATGCGGTAGGAATCGTCGCGGGGACGGATAATGACACCAACAATTTGTCAATTGTCTACACGGCCAAGGAACAAAATAAAGAGTTATTTACGGTTGCCCGGCAGAATCACAGCAGCAATGAAATGCTGTTTCAAAATGCATCACTGGATATTGTCATGCAACGCAGCGATATCATTGCGCACGAAATTCTATCGGTTATTCTTGCCCCATTACTGGCAAGCTTTTTACAACTGGTAAAAAGCCACGGTAACCAGTGGTCCTGTGAGCTGGCCAGCCGGCTTATCGCGATAGTCGGTGAAACGACACCGGATACCTGGGGGGTGGGCATTGATGAAAAGCAGACGCCGGCATTAGTCACCGCCCTGGCGGAGGGGGAGAAGGTAACAGTGAGTGTCCTGAATAAAAATCATTTTGACCGCGAGGAAAGGCTGAAGTCGATGGTATTGATGATCTCCAGGGAAGACAAGGAGCATGAAGATGGCACCAGATTGATAAGCCTGCCCAATGAGGATCAGCCGCTGCAGATCGGTGACCAGATATTGTTCTGCTCGCGTGAAGGGGTGAGAAATGAGATTGCCTGGGTTCTGAATAATCGTAATGCGCTGCATTATGTGCTGACGGGAGAGAAGGTTTCTGAGGGCTGGTTGTGGCGGCTGTTTTTCGGGGGTAGCGGGCAGGCTGCGGATGCTTGATCTACTGTAAATTTAAAATTCTTCCAGTTCCTCACGCGACAGAATAAATAAACCTGAATCCTCAACACCTGTCTCGATCCAGTTAAACACAGCACGTGGGTAAGCCCGTTCCAGTGTGGTCCAGCTTTCACCCACTTCTATAACGATATGGCCTTCCGGTGCAAGAAAGGGTGCCGCGTCAGCAAGTATCTTACGAACAAGATTAAGACCGTCTTCACCCCCATCGAAGGCGGCAGCAGGTTCATGCTGATATTCAGGCGGGAAATGGCTGATTTCTCCAGCAGGAACATAGGGTGGGTTGGACAGAATTAAGTCGTAAACCGCTGACAGGTTCTGAAAAATATCAGATTCGATCAGCTGAATTCGACTTTCCATTTTGTACTCGTTGATATTTTTCTCAGCTAAGGCCAGGGCAAGGGGATCAATATCAGTGGCGTCTATACTGGCTTCAGAAAATGCCACGGCAGCGGCAACAGCAATGCAGCCGCTGCCGGTACACAGGTCAAGGACGTGCTTTACTTTTTGTGGCGATATCCAGGGGCGCCCTCTTTCAAGCAGGAAGCCGCCAATGTGGGAGCGGGGAACGATAACGCCCTCAGCAGTATGAAAAGGCAACCCGGCAAACCAGGCCGTTCCAGTCAGATAAGCCACCGGTTTGCGAGATTCAATTCTTTGTTGCAAAAGAGTGTTGATGGCCGTTTGCTGGGTGCTGTTGATTAGCATATTCAGGTCTGCATCTTCGTTAATGGGGATGCCGAGTGCATGGAGAATCAGCCAGGCCGCTTCGTCCCAGGCGTTATCGGTACCGTGACCAAAGAACACCTCGGCGGTTTCAAGTCGGGTGGCAGCATTTTCAATGCAGGTTGAAAGGTTCATGGGTGGTTTTGTTGTTTAAATTGCTTTGTATTATACACTTGGGGTGGGGTTTTTTGTTGTGCTGGAACCTGGGTGGTGGTCTCCTTTTTTGTCGAATTAAATAAAACAGAAAAGGCCAGCCGTGCGCCTGCACAAAAAATAAAAAAGGGCACCAACTGGCGCCCTTCTCAGAAGAAAAATAAAGTCGGTCTATTTCTTACCGCGACTATATTTATCCTTGAATTTACTCACACGACCTGCGGTATCGAGTATTTTTTGCTTGCCAGTATAGATGGCACTGGGAGCAGACTTCGACATTGAGATCATGGCCCAACGTGGATCGGGTTTCAAATGTGTTACCACAGGTGCAGGTGACCTGCATGGTGCTGTAATCGGGGTGCGTCGCTTCCTTCATTATCTTGTCACTCCACCGTATGCGGTGTTTTTGCCGGGTTGCAGGAAAAGGGCGCGAATGATAGCAAATTCTGCTAAAAACTCAAGCATGATGTTGTAATTGCTGATTGAGCTCTTTAGCCCTTCATCGATTTGAAGAATTCGGCATTATTTTTTGTGGCCTTCATTTTGTCGATCATAAAAATTACCGCTTCTACATCGTCCATCGGATGTAGCAGGTTTCGCAGCAGCCAGATTTTCTGCAGTTCATCAGGGGCGGTCAACAATTCCTCACGTCGCGTGCCGGACTTGTTGATGATGATAGTCGGGTAAATACGACGTTCGGCGATACGGCGGTCGAGATGGATTTCCATGTTGCCGGTACCCTTGAACTCTTCGTAGATGACATCATCCATTTTTGAGCCGGTTTCGATCAGTGCCGTGGCAAGGATGGTCAGGCTGCCACCTTCTTCTATATTTCGTGCGGCACCGAAGAAACGTTTTGGGCGTTGTAATGCGTTGGCATCGACGCCACCGGTCAATACCTTGCCGGATGACGGTGCAACCGTGTTATAAGCGCGTGCCAGGCGGGTAATAGAATCCAGCAGAATCACCACATCACGTTTATGCTCGACCAGACGCTTGGCCTTTTCGATGACCATTTCTGCTACCTGCACGTGGCGTGACGCCGGTTCATCAAAGGTTGAGGCGATGACTTCGCCACGAATGGTGCGCTGCATCTCGGTGACTTCTTCCGGGCGTTCATCGATTAGCAGTACGATGATTTCGACATCCGGGCTGTTGTTAGAAATAGCGTGAGCGATTTGCTGCAGCATAACCGTTTTACCGCTTTTGGGTGACGAAACTATCAGACCACGTTGCCCTTTTCCAATCGGTGCAACAAGGTCAATAATTCGGCTGGTAATGTCTTCAGCTGAACCGTTTTCCCGTTCCAGAGGCAGTCTCTTATTGGGGTGCAGCGGAGTCAGGTTTTCGAACAAAATCTTGTTTTTGACCTCGTCGGGATGCTGGCCATTAATTGTTTCGACTTTGAGCAGGGCAAAATAGCGTTCGGAATCCTTCGGTGGTCTGATCTGCCCCGTAATGGTATCGCCAGTGCGTAAGCTGAAGCGGCGAATCTGGCTGGGTGAAACGTAAATGTCATCCGGTCCGGCGAGATAGGAACTGTCGGCAGAACGTAGAAAGCCAAAGCCGTCCTGTAGAATTTCAACGACACCTTCACCGGCTATTTTGGTGCCGCGTTTTGATTCTGCTTTGAGGATCGCAAAAATCTGATCCTGCTTGCGCATGCGGGAGATGTTGTTCAGTTTAAGTTCGGAGGCATGCTCGACCAGGTCGGTAGGCGTCATGCGTTTAATTTCGGATAGGTGAATAGATTCAGGTTGATTCATAGCTGAGAGTGTGTGGCGGACAGTTATTGTCCAGGGATTGATTGAGTGAAACCCGGGAGTTTCCGGTAGATTTCTTTTATTTTAGTACTGTTTTGCTGTTGATTGCTGCTATTGAGCGTGCTCGAGTGAGCCGTTGATTCTTTCTTAAGGATTATCCTTATGTTTGTATAAGACTAGCACTCCGGGGTCTGGAGGTAAAGTTTTTAATTTATTAAAAACCTGAACGTTAAAGAACATCAAAATAGTCGTTCCCCCAGGAATTGTCTTTTTTTCTCAGGAATTGGCATCAATAAAGGCCGTTAACTGTGATTTCGACATCGCGCCCACTTTTGTCGCTTCAACATTGCCGTCCTTGAACAGCATCAATGTTGGGATTCCTCGTATACCGTATTTTGGTGGTGTAGCCGGATTATCGTCAATATTGAGCTTGGTGACCTTTATTTTATCGCCGTATTCGACCACAATTTCTTCCAGTAGTGGTGTGATCATCTTGCACGGACCACACCATTCTGCCCAGTAATCGACCAGCACAGGCTCAGATGAACGTAAGACGACTTCCTCGAAATTATCATCAGAAACCTGAATAATGGAATTGCTCATTGCTTTCCTCTTAGTTTAGTGGATACCAGTTTATTAATATCAGTGGGGGGATAAAGATTTCTATTTCAGCCCAATCACGGCGTTATTGCAAGTCCACCTTTGGTCTATTTCCTGATAACATTGCGATTAGGGAACCTCTGATCAATTATGCTACGTCTCTGCGAGACCTGAAGCGTGCAGCTATAAAGCGTGCTTTGTAGTGAATGGCCCGGTCCTTTGCAAGAAGCACAATGCTGTAGGTGTGCGCTTCAGGCCTCGCCCTCCGGGGCTTACAGGCTGATTCACACTCTGCGTTGCAGCTTCTCGCCCCGGCCCAGGCACGCTTTCAAAGCCGTGCCTTGATTGTGAGTCAGCCTGTAAGCCAGAGATATGGCATAATTGATCAGAGGTTCCTTAAATGACGACGACACATCTTACGGATAAAAAATTCAGTGATTTTGCACTCCATGAGTCCCTGTTACAGGGACTGAATGAGGCCGGCTTCGAGTTTTGCACACCCATACAGGCGGAAACACTGCCGTATGCACTCGTTGGCAAGGATGTTGCGGGACAGGCACAGACCGGTACAGGTAAAACCATGGCCTTCCTGCTGGCCGCCTACCAGCATCTGTTGGCTAAAGAGCCGGATGTGGAACGAATAAAGAACCAACCACGGGTATTGATCCTCGCGCCTACCCGAGAACTGGCGATACAAATTGAAAAGGATGCAAGTGTTATTGGCCGGTATACCGGACTCAAGCTGGGGCTCATCTATGGCGGCACGGGTTATGATACGCAGCGCAAAATGCTGGAAAATGGTGTCGATATTCTCGTTGGCACCCCTGGTCGTTTAATCGATTACTTCAAACAGGGTCTGTATAAACTGGATCGGCTTGATGTGCTGATCCTGGATGAAGCGGACCGCATGTTCGATATGGGTTTTATCAAGGACATTCGTTATCTGTTGCATCGAATGACTGCGCCGGCTAACCGCCTCAGCATGCTTTTCTCAGCAACGCTGAGTCATCGTGTAGAAGAACTGGCCTATGAGCACATGAATGATCCGGTAGAAGTTAAAATCGAAAGTGAAACAGTCACTGCAGATAAAATCACCCAGATTGTCTATCACCCGGGCAATGAGGAGAAACTACCGTTGCTGGTTGGTCTGTTGAACCAACATAAGCCCGCTCGTACACTTATTTTTGTCAATATGAAATGGGTTGCCGAGAAAATCTATAATGGTCTTCGCGCCAACGGATTCAAAGCAGGGATCATCTCTGGTGATGTGCCACAGCTAAAGCGTGAAAGGCTGTTACAGGATTTCAAGGATGATAAAATTAGTATTTTGGTGGCAACAGATGTGGCGGCCAGAGGCCTGCATATACCTGCCGTATCCCATATCTTCAATTATGATCTACCACAGGATGCCGAGGATTACGTCCATCGCATTGGCCGCACCGCACGCGCCGGGGCATCCGGTGATGCCATATCCTTTGCCTGTGAAGACACTGCCTATTTTTTGATGGATATCGAGAAATTTATCGGCAAGCCCATTCCGTCCGGCAAAATTGAGCCAGAAATGCTGGCAGAATTGAAGCCTTCTTCAAGTACACCACACAACAGGCAGAATAAGGGAGATCGTTACAATAAGCCACGGGATGGCCGGCGCACAGGCCCAGGATCGGGTGACAGGGATAAGCGCACTTCCGATCCCTTCAGCACAATAGATCGGAAGCCGGTAGACAGCGAGGGCAGCAAGCGTGTCAAACCGGCAGAGGTCATTCAGATAGAAACACCGGTTTCGCCGTCAACAAAGGATACACCCTCCATACGACGCGGGAGAGATGGACCGCCTGCTATTGGCTAATTAAAGGCACAGGACAATGAAAAAGCGGGTCGTTGGTCTTGAAGAAGTCGGCAATGCAGATGTCGCTATCGTTGGCGGTAAAAATGCGTCGCTCGGTGAAATGATCAATCACCTGTCCGTTGCCGGGGTAAAAGTTCCGGGGGGCTTTGCCACCACCGCAGAGGCTTATCGTGAATTTCTAGCCGACAACAATCTCGATACAAAAATCAACCAGCGCCTGCAGGATCTTGATGCCGATGATGTCAATGCGCTGGCGTCAACCGGAAATGAAATCCGATACTGGCTGACGGATGCCCCCTTAGGGGAGCGTCTACAGAAGGAGATTGCCCAGTCCTATCGACAGATGGAGCAACAGTTTGGCAGCAATGTGGCCGTTGCCGTGCGTTCTTCCGCTACGGCTGAGGATCTGCCCGAGGCCTCATTTGCTGGCCTGCAGGAAACCTGTCTCAATATATCTGGCATCGGCAACGTGCTGGATGCCGTCCACCGGGTATTTGCCTCACTTTTCAGCAACCGAGCAATCGCTTATCGTGTGCACCAGGGTTTTGATCATGCGGCGGTCGCGCTGTCAGCAGGCATTCAGCGCATGATACGCAGTGACATTGGCAGTGCCGGGGTAATTTTTACCCTGGACACAGAGAGTGGTTTCAGCGATACCGTTTTTATCACCGGCGCCTGGGGGCTGGGTGAAACAGTGGTCCAGGGCGCCGTCAATCCGGATGAATTTTTTGTTTATAAACCGGCGCTGGCAGCTGGACAGGAGGCCATACTCAGCCGTTCTTTAGGTGAAAAGGCGATCAAGATGATTTTTACCGGCGCGTCGGAACAGGGTAAGTCGGTGCGCACCATCGAGGTGGATGAGAGTGGCCGTCAACGCTTCTGTATTACGGATGAACAGGTCGAGGCCTTAGCTCGCCATGCCGTCTCTATCGAACAGCACTATGGCAGACCGATGGATATAGAGTGGGCACTTGATGGTGTAGACGGCGAACTCTATATTGTGCAGGCAAGACCGGAAACAGTACGGAGCAGGGAGCAGGGCGGTGCGGTGATAATACGTTATCGTCTGCAGCAGAAAGGCCCCGTGTTAATTACCGGCAGGGCAATAGGCCGGCGTATTGGCAGAGGGATAGCCCGGGTTATCCATGATCCGTCGAAGATGGAGGCGATACAGGCTGGAGACGTGCTGGTGACCGACATGACCGACCCGGATTGGGAGCCGATCATGAAGCGCGCATCGGCGATAGTCACCAACCGTGGTGGCCGTACCTGTCACGCGGCAATCATCGCACGAGAGCTGGATATTCCAGCCATCGTTGGTTGCGGGAATGCCACAGACAGTATTCGTAGTGGGCAGGAGCTTACCGTTTGCTGTGCAGAAGGTGATACGGGCTGCGTCTATGAAGGGAAGCTGGCGTTTGAGGTGGAAAGGCATGAGGTTGATAGTTTACCTGACGTACCGGTAAAACTGATGATGAATGTCGGAAATCCAACACGCGCCTTTGATTTTTCACGCCTGCCCAATCAGGGCGTTGGCTTAGCGCGGCTGGAATTTATTATAAACGCTATGATTGGTGTACACCCACAGGCCTTGCTTAATTACAGCCGTTTACCGGAAGACCTGCAGCGGCAGATAGTCGAAAAAATAGCGGGCTATGACGGCCCTGTAGAATTCTATATCAGAAAACTTAAAGAAGGCATTGCCACCATTGCCGCCGCATTTTCCCCGCAGCCAGTGATCGTACGGCTGTCTGACTTCAAGAGTAATGAATACATTAACCTGCTGGGCGGTGAACTCTACGAGCCCGATGAAGAAAATCCAATGATTGGCTACCGGGGTACCGCACGTTATCTTTCACCCCAGTTTAAAGAAAGTTTTGCTATGGAATGTCGAGCACTCAAGTCGGTTCGAAATGATATGGGGTTGCTCAATATTCAGATCATGGTACCCTTTGTCCGCACGCTGGGCGAGGCCTCAGGCATCATCGAGCTGCTGGCAGAAAATGGGTTGCGCCGCGGTGAAAATGGCCTGAAGATTTTAATGATGTGTGAGCTTCCCTCCAATGCCATAATGGCCGAGGAGTTTTTGCAGTATTTCGACGGTTTTTCGATCGGATCCAATGACTTGACCCAGTTGACCCTGGGGCTAGATCGTGACTCAGGGCTTGTGGCACATTTGTTCGATGAACGTGATCCGGCCATCTACAAGATGCTACTGATGGCGATCAAGGCGTGTCAGAAGCACGATAAGTATATTGGCATCTGCGGACAGGGGCCATCGGATTATCCTGATTTCGCCGCATGGCTGGTTGAACAGGGGATTAGCAGCCTGTCACTGAGTCCTGACACCATTATTGAGACATGGCTGGATATAGCGGAACGGCAACGCAAAGCCCAAAGCTGAAAGCTCAAAGAGAGATACCGGTATTCTTTTCCCTTTATACTTTAAGCGTTAAGCTTTAGACTTCTCCAGAATTTTTTAGAGAGAAAATATTAATGAAAAGGCTAGTACTTGTCCGCCACGGACAGAGCATGTGGAATCTGGAAAATCGTTTTACCGGCTGGACAGATGTTGATCTGACTGAACGCGGGATGGATAGAAGAGGCCACTGAGGCAGCTATACTACTTAAAGATGCGGGTTTTGTCTTCGATCGGGTCTACACTTCATTGCTTAAACGATCAATTCGTACTACCTGGATCATCCTCGACAACATGGATTTAATGTGGGTTCCTGTGGATAAATCATGGGTTCTTAATGAGCGGCATTACGGTGCATTACAGGGCATGGATAAGAAGGAAGTGATTAAGAACTACGGTGAGGAACAGGTACAGAAATGGCGCAGGGGGTTTGAGAGTAGGCCGCCTGAGTTGAGTAGGTCTGACCCCCGTCACCCGATGTACGATGCGCGCTACAGTGATCTTGGCAATAAATTGCCGAACACTGAATCTTTGCACGATACCCTGAATCGCGTGCTTGAGTACTGGGAAAGCACTATTCGCCCAATGATAGAGGCCAACAAACAGGTCATGATCTGTGCACACGGTAACAGTTTACGGGCCCTGATGAAGTACATCGAAAATATCTCGGATGAAGATATTGCCAGGGTTAACATGCCCACGGGTATTCCCCTGGTCTATGAGCTGGATGAGACCATGCAGGCACAAAAGCGCTACTATCTTGGTGATCAACGAAAGGTTGAAGCCGGTATACATGAAGTTGAGGCGCAGACGGAAAATCCCATCAAAGAAGCATAGAATTTAAAACAGACAAAAGGGTACCTCTATTAATTCTGGATAGATCAGATTGCGTTCCAAATCGTTCATATCAAGGCAAGGATCGCACGTAATAGCCTTGCTATTGCGAAGATCCTTAACGCAGAGAGGGGCGCTTTGGGATGAATATTCATGGATTAAGAGGGTGCCCTAAATATGGAACATAATGTAGATGTCGTCATAATCGGTGCGGGATCGGCGGGTCTGTATGCGTTATCACAGGTAATACGCAAGGGTAAAAGCTATCTGATAGTTCAGAATGGCGAACTGGGCACGACCTGTTCGCGGGTCGGGTGCATGCCTTCTAAGGCACTTATTCAGGTGGCTGAAGATTTTCATCGTCGTAAAGCACTCGAACGTGAAGGCATAGAAGGTAGCGAACAACTGTCGGTCGATAAAGAAGAAGTTATGGAGTTCGTGCGCGAACTTCGGGACATGTTTGTTGAACGTGTTTTCGCCAGTAATGACAAACGTTTGAAAGACCACATAATGAATGGCCAGGCAGAATTCATCAAACCTGGGCAGCTGCGTGTAGGTGAAGACACCGTCAACTTCAGTAGCGTAGTGATTACCAGCGGTACGACACCCGTCATCCCACAGGCCTGGGAGGTGTTTTCTGGCCGTGTTATCACCACCGACACCCTTTTTGAACTCAATGAGCTTCCCGAGTCTGTGGCTGTTATCGGTCTGGGTGTGATTGGTCTGGAAATTGGTCAGGCACTGGCACGGCTGGATGTCGATGTCACCGGTATCGATATGGCGGAACAAATCGGTGGCATTGAGGATCCGGAGATTCACCTGTCGGTCATTGAAACACTGGCGCGAGAGTTTCCGCTGTGGCGAGGACAGGCGGTAGAGGTAACAGAGGAAGATGGTGGCCTGCGTGTCACTGCCGGTGAAAATAGTGTACGGGTTGATAGTTTATTGCTTAGCATGGGACGCCGCCCTAATGTTGCCGGAATGAAACTTGAGAATCTGGGTATCGAGTTGAACCCGCAGGGTGTGCCGCTCTACAATCCGAATACCATGCAGTGTGGGGATCAGCCTGTCTTCATCGCCGGTGATGTAAACGGTGATCGAGCCGTCCTGCATGAAGCCGGTGATGAGGGTAGAATTGCCGGCATCAATGCCGCCAGTGACAGCCTCCAGGCATACAAACGTAAAACACCGCTGGCAATAACGTTTACCGATCCCAATATCTGTACTGTGGGCCGTCCGTGGTCAGAACTTGATCAACAGCAAACGGTTATCGGTCAGATAAAAATGGCGCCGGTAGGGCGTGCCCTGATAATGACTAAAAATCGGGGCCTGATTCGTATCTACGGGGATAAAAAAACCGGCAAGCTGTTGGGTGCCACGCTGTTCTGCGTAAACGGTGAGCACCTGGCGCATCTCATGGCATGGTGTATCCAGCAGGATTTGACCGTGTTTGATCTACTTCGCATGCCCTTTTACCACCCCGCGATAGAAGAAGCCCTGCAGGCCGCACTGCGTGATATGGCGTCACAGGTAGAAGACAATCCTGGCGGGGTGCCTGACCTCGAAAAGCTGTAAAAGATTTTTTACCACAGAGGACACGGAGGTCACAGAGGAACAATCATATAACGCTTGCTTCGTATCCTTATTCCTCGCAATGACGGATTATATCGGCGCGGCGTTACGGGAGGAAACAAAGCCAAAAATATTTAAATCTCCGTGTCCTCTGTAGTGAATATATTTTTTTGCCTTACTTATGTTCGCAAACATAGCCCGCTCAGCACATCATAAATCGGTGTCGGTTTTTTCAGTCTGCCCAACGATCCTTTAACGATAAAGTCAATTTTATCTCCGAAATAACGTCTCACATCCCTCGCAGACAGGGCCGGCGGACACCCCTCAGGATTCGCGCTGGTTGACACAATGGGGCCATCGAAAGTACGACAGATTAGGGCAGTAAGGGGGTGGTCACTTACCCGTACAGCTATTCCAGCGTGATCTCCCCGCAAATATTGGCTGACATTCTCCGCGGCAGGCACTACCCAGGTGATTGGTCCTGGCCAGCCAGGCTCCGTTTTATCGATGTTGAATTTGTTTGTGTCGATGTACGGATAGAGCTGTTCCACCGAAGCAGCAATCAGGATTAAGCCCTTTGTCCAGTCCCGGTGCTTGATCTTCAGCAACATTTTTATGGCCTGTTCATCTTTCGGGTCACAGCCTAGCCCGTAACAGGACTCAGTAGGGTAGGCGATGACGCCACCGGTATGCAGTTTTTCCGATGCCTGCTGGAGGTTATTTCTTTTCAGTGTAGAGACTCCCGGCTGATCGCGCGGTGGCCGATGTCGGTGCGGTAATAGATCTTGTCCCAGTGCACCTGTTTGGCGGCCTCATAGGCACGATGCTGTGCTTCGGTAACGGTGTCGCCCAGTGCCGTGACACACAGTACCCGTCCACCGCTGGTAACCTGCTTATCGCCCTGTTTAGCTGTTCCGGCATGGAAAATATGCATATCATCTGTATTTTCCGGCAGGCTGTCGATGATATCGCCGCTGTGGTAACTGTTGGGATAGCCACCCGCCGCCAGTACGACGCCCAGTGCCTTCCGTTCATCCCATTGTGCCGTGACCTTATCCAGCTTACCGTCAAGCGCCATATCGCAGAGCCAGGCCAGGTCTGACTGCAGGCGCATCATGATTGGCTGGGTTTCCGGGTCACCGAAGCGGCAGTTGTATTCGAGCACATTCGGTGTCCCGTCCGCGTCGATCATGATACCGGCATAGAGAAAACCGGTATACGGTCTCCCGAGTTCGTTCATACCCTTGACCGTCGGCAGGATGACTTCATTCATAATGCGCTGATGTATTTCTTTAGTCACCACAGGTGCTGGTGAATAGGCGCCCATGCCACCGGTGTTGGGGCCGGCATCACCATTATCGCGGGCCTTGTGATCCTGTGAGGTGGCCAGCGGCAGCACATGACGGCCATCGATCATGCAGATGAAACTGGCCTCTTCACCGATAAGAAATTCTTCAATGACGACGCGATGTCCTGCCTCACCAAAGGCATTGCCGGCCAGCATGTCTCGTACAGCAGTGATTGCCTCCTCTTCCGTCTGCGCCAGAATCACCCCTTTGCCGGCCGCCAGGCCATCAGCCTTGACGACAATGGGCGCTCCCTGCTCGCGTATGTAAGCTATTGCCGGATCCATTTCAGTAAATGACTGGTAGTCCGCAGTGGGTATATTGAAACGGGCAAGAAAATCCTTGGTAAACCGTTTTGAGCCTTCTAGCTCCGCCGCCTCAGCACTGGGGCCGAAGCAGCGCAGACCCGCATCATAAAAACGATCAACAATGCCTGCTACCAGCGGTTGTTCGGGGCCAACGACAGTGAGGTCGATTTTGTGCGCCAGTGCAAATTTAACCAGTGCATCAATATCATCTGCTGCGATAGAAACGTTCTCCAGCCCGGGCTCAGTCCCTGTACCCGCATTACCGGGAGCTACAAAAACTGTTTCAGCTACCGGTGTTTGGGATAACTTCCAGGCCAGTGCATGTTCACGCCCGCCACCACCTACTACAAGTATTTTCATTTCCAGCCTTGTGATTGTCCTTTACTAATTTGCCTATTTTACGTGATTAGTACTATATCGACAGATATAATCATTAAAAATATCAGAAATATCTTGCTTCCCCGGAGTAGGCTTCAGGCGGTAAATATCAGGACAATTAAGTTCTTGTGAAAAATCAAAAAAATATGATCTCGCAGAGACGCAGAGTTCGAAGGGAAATCAAAATCTTTTATTTCCTGTGTCCGCGCTATTACGTTTTACCTTCTGTTGCCTTCCCGGTGAGCGCTGCGTCTCTGCGAGAAATAAGGGCCTTAGGAGTTTAATATTGAAAAAATCAGCAGTGATCATCGGTATAGGGGAGATCGGCGGGGTCTTTGCAAGAGGTCTGCTGCGTTCAGGCCATCCTGTCGTCCCCGTCAACCGTAGCGATGATATTGATCAGGTGGCTAACGAGTACCCTGACCCCGAAGCCGTTCTGTTGACCGTGGCGGAAAAGGATTTACATCCCTCACTTGAAAGCATGCCAAAGGCCTGGGTCGGCAGGCTATGTCTGGTACAAAATGAGTTATTACCGCGTGACTGGTTACAACACGGTATTAAGTCGCCAACAGTCATTTCTGTCTGGTTCGAGAAAAAACCGGGTATGGATGCAAAGCCCGTTGTTCCCTCACCTGTCTTTGGCCCCCATGCCGATCTGCTGTGTGCGGCATTGCAGGCCCTGGATATTCCGGTAATTAAACTGGCTTCAGAAGCGTCATTGTTGTTTGAGCTGGTACGTAAGAATCTGTATATCCTGACCACGAATATTGCGGGGCTGGTCGTGGGTGGTAATGTATCGGAGTTGTGGCAAAATCACCGCACACTGACTATTGAAGTCGCAGAAGAAGTGCTACAGCTGCAAGCCGCATTAACAGGCGAAAAGCTTGATAACAAAGCCTTGATCGCTGCCATGCTGGTCGCTTTTGAAGGTGATCCTAGCCATGGCTGCACCGGTCGCTCAGCGCCAGCCCGCCTGCAGCGGGCATTGCAGCTTGCTGATGAAGCGGGCCTTGAAGTAAAGAGCCTTCGCAGGATCCAGGCTGAGCAGTAGGCGGGCCACCCCTACGAAAAGAAAGATATTATGTATCAGGTTTCTGGATGAAAGCTGAAAGAATTTGTAGGAGCGTCGCTCGGCGCGATGTTTTCTTCAAAAAATGATCAAGGATTTGTGACGAAGGATAAAGGATTAAAAAAATCCAGGTTCCAAATCTTTTATCCCGCATCCATTGCCAAAAATAAGCGCGCCGAGGGTGGCGCTCCTACAGGGGTTGGTTATTGCCTTCATCCATGCGTCAGCACAATAAAAAAACCATTTGATATATCATACGCAGTATCAAAAAAATGTAAGAGGACAACACAGATGCCATATACCTGTCGACTGGCCAACGGGCAGCAGGATAAAGACCTGATACCAGGCAGGTAGTATAAGAGGCATGCATTGAAAAAAATCCTGCGAATATTTTCCTCCTCTATGCTCGACAGCCTTCGGGATCTTGCACCCGTATTCCTGGTTATTGCATTTTTTCAACTGCTGATATTGCAGCAGCCGGTGGATGGCTTGTTCAATATACTTTCCGGTGCCTTCCTGGTTGTCCTGGGCCTTACCTTCTTCGTTTTTGGCCTTGAAACAGGGCTGTTTCCTGTGGGCAACAACATGGCCCATGACTTTGCCGGGAAGGGCAGTACACTGGGTTTGCTCGGGTTTGCTTTTGCCCTGGGGATAGGGACTACCATCGCCGAGCCAGCCCTGATTGCCGTCGCAAAAGAGGCCTCGAAAGTTGCGGCGGCAGGCTGTGTTATCAGTAATAATATTGAGGCGATGGAAAGCTATGCGTTTGGTTTGCGACTGACTGTTGCGGTTTCCGTCGGCCTGGCCATTATGCTTGGTGTGATGCGGATCATCCGTGGTTGGCCGATCCAGTACCTGATTATTGCCGGTTATATTCTTGTTGTTATAGTGACCGCTTTTGCGCCGGAGAGCATTATTGGTATTGCCTATGATTCCGGTGGTGTGACGACATCCACCATAACCGTTCCATTGGTGGCGGCACTGGGTGTCGGGCTTGCCGCCTCCATCAAGGGACGCAGTCCCATGCTGGATGGGTTTGGCCTCATCGCCTTTGCTTCGTTGCTACCGATAATCTTCGTATTGCTCTTCGGTATCGTAGGGGAAGCAGGCTGGTTGTGGCAGCAGCCACAGTGCAGTGGTACGCAGAGTCAGGCAATAGCCCAGGTAGTTCAACAGGCCGGTAACCCGGGAATTATTAAAGAGTTATTTATCTCTCTGTCACGAACCGTACGGGATGTCTTACCGATCATTGCGGTAATTTTATTTTTTCAGATACTTATTATACGCCAGCGTGTAAACCATCCTCAGCGACTTATCGCAGGTTTTGCATTTGTAATAGGTGGGCTCGCGCTATTTTTATTGGGCCTGGAAATGGCCTTATTCCCGATAGGTAAACTAATGGCTGCACAGCTGACTGACCCGGCATTTCTCGCCGGTAGCGGCGGCCATATTGATGCCCTGGATTGGCATGATTATTACTGGGTGTATCTTTTTGCATTTATGATAGGTTTCAGCACGACCATAGCAGAACCCGCATTGCTTGCTGTGGCGATAAAGGCAGAAGAAATATCCGGTGGCACCATCAGTATCTGGGGCCTGCGCATTGCGGTCGCCATCGGTGTTGCTTTTGGTATAACGCTGGGTGTTTACCGAATCATTAGTGGTATGCCGCTGGAGAATTTCATTATTGTTGGGTACATCATCGTGGTTATACAGACATTTTTTGCACCACGTATGATCATTCCACTGGCCTTTGATTCCGGCGGTGTGACCACCTCAACCGTAACGGTGCCACTGGTAGCGGCTCTGGGCCTTGGGCTGGCCGCTACCATCCCCGGTCGCAGTGTATTGATTGATGGTTTTGGCCTGATCGCCTTTGCCAGTCTGTTCCCGATTATCAGTGTTATGACCTATGCTCAGATTTCGGAATTTCGCAGTAAAAAGCTAATAGCAGGAGAGTAAACATGCATTTTAAACTAATTATTACATTTGTTAAGGACAGTAAGACCGATGCTGTCATGGATGCTACCAGAGAAGCCGGTGCGACGGGTGCAACGGTCATTAATAATGCCCGTGGCGAAGGATTGGAAAAAACCAAAACTTTCTTTGGTCTGTCATTGGAGACACAGCGCGATGTTCTGCTATTTTTGGTTGAGGAACACATGAGCAGGGCTATAATTGAAAAAATATCCGATGTTGCCGGATTTGAAAAGGATCCGGGCTCAGGTATCGCCTTTCAGATTGATGTTGAAGATGCAGTAGGTGTTGCAAAGCAAATTGAGGAATTGAGTGAAGCCGTGGAGGAGCAGATATGAAAACGGGAAGAAAACGCATCACCGTTCGTGATGTAATGAAGCATAAATTTGACATTGTTGATGGCATGATGAGTGTGCAGGAGGCAATGAAGGCAATGAAATACCTGGAGAACAAGTCACTGATCGTTGAGAAGCGTGATGAAAATGATGAATACGGCATGGTCCTGATTTCTGATATTGCACGTAAGGTACTGGCACAGGACAGGGCCCCCGAACGGGTCAACGTCTATGAGGTTATGTCAAAACCTATCGTCACCGTCGACCCGGATATGGATATCCGTTATGCGGCAAGACTTTTCGATCGCTTCGGCCTGTCCCGTTCACCGGTGGTGGAGAATGGCCAGGTAGTAGGAATAGTCAGTTTCACCGATATGGTACTGAAGGGTCTGGTGGAGATTTAAAACAGAAAAAAGTTTATTACCACAGAGGACACGGAGGTCACAGAGGAAATTTTTTGTTTTTTCAATCTTACCTGTATTTTCTATAGATGTTTACGTCTTGACGCATTGCGATCACGAGCACCAAACACTGGGGAAGCTCTGTGACCTCCGTGTTCTCTGTGGTGAATGAAGTAAATGTTTTGGCCTTTTGAATACTATTCCTGCGACAGTGCCACATTCCTCAACTGTTGCGCTGCTTCTTCCGGGCTGATGGTGTTGACGAACAGTCCTGAGCCAAGTTCGAAGCCGGTTGGGATTGATGTTCTTGGTGTGATTTCCAAATGCCAGTGGTAGCTGGGTATATTTTCCTCGAAGCGGCGGTTATGCGGGATGGAATGCAGGAAGTAGTTGTACTGTACCCCGCCGAGTACGGCATCCAGTCTTGCCATGGTACGTTTTAGCACGGCAGCAAAATCCGCCATGTCTTCATCCGTGGTATTCTTGAAATCGGCCTGGTGGGACATTGGCAGGATATGTATCTCCCACTCATAACGACTGGCAAAGGGCTTGATAGCTATAAATTTATTTCCCCGCTCGATGACATACTGACCGACATCGATCTGTCGCCTGACTTCACCGGATTCACGGTCATAGATCCGCGTCTCAAAGGTTAGCGCCTCGTCAATCAATGAGCAGAAAACGCAGTTATGATGCTTTTCATAATAGTTGTGCGAGTGATCGACTTCTGCCTGCACGTTATCCGGTACGATGGGCAGTGCAATCATTTGTGAATGAGTATGTGGGATGCTGGCACCGGCTGCCGGGCCGAAGTTTTTGAAAGCCAGCACATAACGTAAGCGATCATCAGCCTCATACAATACCTGCATGCGATCCCGGTAGGTTCTGAGCAACAACGCGATATGGCCGTTAGTCATTTCATGGAGTGCTATGCCATGGTTGCTGTTGTCGATGATTACCTCATGGCGGCCATAACCGTCTATTGTCTGTTGCAGGCCGAGGTTGAGATCAGGTTGTTCACGGTCATCTCCAAGGACAGGGTAGAGGTTTTCGACGATACGAATCTCCCAGTTCTCATCATCCGGTAAAGCCTGAATGCCCGGAGGTGTCTTGTCTTCATTCCCTCGGCAGAAGGGGCAGGTGGCAACATAGGGGCGTGAATCTCTTGGTGCCAGTTCTTCGGCTTTTTTCGGGCGATTACCGCGTGCCGTAGCGACTAATACCGATTCACTCGGTACGATTGGGTTGATACGGATTTCGCGTAGTTCGGTAGACATTATTTCTCCAGTTGCAATGCATCATTTGCGTAATAGCATAATATTCCATTTCGGGGGCAGATCAGCAAGTTTAAAGCATGTGTTACGTATTACGTTTAACGGAAAATCGTAACCCATAACACGTAAAATGGTTTTATATGCTATCGTTCGATTGCTTTTGACAGGATAGGATATATGACGGCTTCCAGGCTAATTACTGAAAACAAACTCGAGCAGGCAACATCCGGCCTCTGGCATTTACCGGGCGCCGATGTACAGGATGATTTTACCTATTCAGATGGCGATGATGAAGAATCCTATGTTAAAAAAATTATTGCCAATGCAGCGGATACCAGCTCCACATCAGCAGAACTGGAAAGCCATATACATGACTGGCCTTCAGAATATCATCTGACAACAAAACGGGCACACCTGCTGCGGGCACTGGATTTGTCCGGCCTTGAAAATGTCCTTGAACTGGGCTGTGGTTGCGGCGCTATTTCCCGTTATCTGGCAGAGCAGGGAAAGCACGTCGAAGCCATAGAGGGCAGCTTCCGGCGTGCAGGCATTGCCCATTCCCGCTGCAGGGGTCTGGACAATATCAACATAGTTAATGCCAACTTCAATCAGCTTAAACTGCCGAAGCAGACCTATGACGCGGTATTCCTGATCGGGGTGCTTGAGTATGCCAGACGATTTTGTCCCGGTGCGGCCGATGATCGTGCTGCGGTACTGGAGATCCTCGCGGCTGTGCAGGAAAGCCTCCTGCCTGACGGTGTAGTCATCACAGCAATCGAGAATCGCCTTGGCCTGAAGTATCTGATGGGGGCCAGCGAGGATCACTACGGTGTTCCCTATATTGGTGTACACCGCTATCTGGACAGCGCAGGCATACGTACCTATGACCATGCTGAATGGCTCAGCATACTTGATGATGCAGGGTACAACAGTAACGTTTTCCTGGCACCCTTCCCGGACTACAAAATACCGACGGTTGTGCTGCATGAGGAATTTCTCAATGATCCCTCAGCCGCGACACACCTGCGTGGTTCCGTGTCACGTGATTACCTGCGCGCCCTAAACAGCGACTTTGACGAATATCTTTTCTGGCAGGCCTGTGTTCAAAACGGCAGTCTTCTCAAATTTGCTAACGCCTATCTGATCGTTGCCGGCCGCGATAACGCGTCGGTAGACAAAATTGCCGCCTTTGATTTTGCCCATTTTACCGGCTCACAACGCAAAGCTGAATTTCGCACGACTACGCGCAAACGTCGCGATGAAAAGAGAGTCCGCAAGCAAAAGTTGGGCTGTGCTGAAAACAAAAATACCGCCGCATCTGGATTACAGCAGATTTGTATCGATGAAGACTACCTGACGGGCAGGCTGCTGGCAGATGACTGGCTGCAGACGCTGATGATCTGGCAGGATCAGCAACGTTTAATTACCCTGTATCAGGCCTATTACGAATTTCTTAAAAAGTATGCGGTAAACCATCCTGAGTCGAAAGATATGCTCGATATCCTGCCCTTCAATATCATTGTTGATCCAACAGGCCACTACCATAGCTTCGACCGTGAATGGCAGCTGGATGAAAAAACAACGACGGAGTTTATCCTGTTTCGCGCACTGTTCTGGTTTGTCTATGGCAATAGCCGACAGTTCGCCCCTTTATTCGACAGCAATGGCTGGAGCAGCATTCGTGAGTATCTGATTTCCAGTTTCAAACAAATGGGTCTTGCCCTCTCTGGCAAGCTTGAAGGCTACGCCGCCATGGAAGATCGATTTCAGGCCGCCATAGGAACCGTCGGCCAGGACGAGCTGATCAGCCGACTGCTGGAGACTGTGCCACAGGCCGGTAGCGGCGAGACACTGTTTTATCCCCGTTTATACTGGGCGCAGCCGAATGAGCATTGTTCAGAACAAAACAGCATCAAGGCCACAGCGGTACTGGGGTCTGATCACCAACAACTTTCATTCGATATCCCGGTGCCGCTGGCCGCCGGCAGCCTGCTGCGTTTCGATCCGGCAGAGCGTGAAGGTTACTTCCATCTTTATCGATTAGAATTGCGCGCGCAGGGGATAAATTACTGCTGGGGCTTCATTCAGCGCAGGCCATCGCGGAACATTTTAACGCTAAAGGGATCAGTGTCTTCGTTAACAGTAAGGGTACCGTTTTTATGGCACATGACCGTGATCCACACCTTGAATGCCGGTTGACCGATGCCACAGAAAACCTTCATGTGGAAATAGAAATGGACTGGCCGCACAGTGAAGAATATGGAATCGTACGCGATGGCCTGAGGCAGGAATTTTCTGCATGGCGAAAGGATAAAAACGAGATACTGAAGCAGATTAACGAACTTGAACAGACGCTGAAGTCACGTGAGGAAGAACTCCTTACTATCAAGACTTCACCGTCCTACCGCGTAACGCACAAACTGTCCGGCATTTTAAGGCGATGACCGCACGCAGATGACGGTGTTTAAGGGTGGGATAAAAGAGAGTCTGTTGCGAGGTTGAGACCTTAATCCTTTGCCTTGAAACCTGGAGCGGGGAATTTAAGACTGATTTTTAACCTGATCATATAACGTCGTATTCACAACCATATACCCGCTGGCCCGGCAGCCAAAATCAACACTGTAAAATTGTGACCAGTCATTACGCTTTTTTTGCCAGACCATGGAAAAAGCACTGTCCAGTTTTCCCAGCATGCGAGTGGCAAAGGGTTGTTCATCGATCTTTATATAATAGATATCCAGTTGATTACGCGGATAGATAACCAGCGGTTTTTCAGTTTTATCCGTAGCACGTTGATAAAATTCAGACAGTGCTTTCAGGCAGGTTTTTCCATCGTTGTAGCGGGTTGTTGTGATGGTCGACAGGAAAGCCAGTTCATTGTTTTGATTAAAGTCAGCGACAACATCGCGATAAGTGAAGAATTCTTTCTGTCTGCCTTTGACCGGCTGTTTCATTTCCGCAAATTTACCGCTGCAGCGCGTAATCCCCGTAGTCCTTGCCTGGCAACTGACCGGGTTTGTGTACAGCAGTGAGGATTTGATTGTCCGTTTGACTGAGCTTCCTTTAGCGGGAAAGTTTCGCACCATACCCCGTAAAAACTGATTCTGACTGTCCCCAATACGTACACCGTCAATGTCAAAGCGTTGCAGGCTAAAGCTGTCAGCGTTTGTGGACAGACTCAACGAGAGGGCTGTAACCAGAAATAGCGAAAGGATTAAGTTACGTAACATGCTCATAGGCGCCGTCAGGTCTCCATTGACGCTAAGTCTGGTACAAATTTTTGAATTGTCACGAAATAGCGGAGCAACGGTAGTTTTAAGGGGGTGAACAGCAATAAAAAACCCCCACAAACAGATCTGACAGGGGGGGGTTAAAAAATGGTAGCAATGGGTGGACTTGAACCACCGACCCCAGCATTATGAATGCTGTGCTCTAACCAGCTGAGCTACATTGCCATGTATTTGGGGGAGGGGAATGTACTGTATTTAAGGGGGAAAAGAAAGTTGAAAGCTCAAAGCTCAAAAGTTTGAGTTCTTGATCTTGCTTTCAACTTTAAACTTTCAACTGCTTTTACACATTAAACCTGAAATGCATCACATCCCCATCCTGAACAACATAATCCTTCCCTTCCAGTCTTAGTTTCCCGTGTTCTTTCGCGCCCTGTTCACCATTGAACTCGACAAAGTCATCATAAGCAATGGTTTCGGCACGGATAAAGCCACGCTCAAAATCCGTATGAATAATCCCGGCAGCCTGTGGGGCAGTGGAGTGGGCGCGTACGGTCCAGGCACGGACCTCTTTTTCACCTGCGGTGAAGTAGGTGAGCAGGTGTAGCAGTTTGTAGCCGGCACGGATAACGCGGTCGAGGCCGGGTTCATCCAGGCCCATATCATCGAGAAACTCTTTTCTTTCGGCTTCATCCATTTCCACCAGTTCGGCCTCGATGGCTGCACAAACAGGGACTACCTCGGCATTTTCTGCTTTTGCCCGATCAACGACGGCATCAAGAAGGGGATTGTTTTCAAAGCCAGTGTCATCGACGTTCGGGACATACAGCGTAGGCTTGATGGTCATCAGACACAAGGGTTTGAGTATCGTCTTTTCGTCTTCATCCAGCGCCAGCGAGCGTACCGGCAACCCCTGGTCGAGGTGGTTGCTGACCCTTTCCAGTACGGCGGCTTCTTTCAAAGCGTCCTTATCACCCCCCTTGCTCATTTTTTGTGCGCGGGCCAGTGCCCTTTCCGTAGTATCCATATCGGCCAGTGCCAGCTCTGTTGCAATGACATCGATATCAGAAAGGGGATCGATCTTTCCTGCGACGTGAGTGATGCCCTCGTCCTCGAAGCAGCGTACTACCTGGACGATGGCGTCGACTTCACGAATATGAGCGAGGAATTTGTTGCCCAGGCCCTCACCTTTTGACGCGCCTTCAACCAGACCGGCAATATCGACGAATTCAATCGTTGTCGGCAGTACCCTTTGCGGGTTAACAATGGTCGCCAGTTTGTCGAGACGGGGATCAGGGACTTCAACGATGCCGACATTCGGTTCGATCGTACAGAAAGGATAGTTCTCGGCCTGAATCTCAGCGCGAGTCAGTGCGTTGAACAGAGTGGACTTGCCGACGTTAGGCAACCCGACGATACCGCATTTAAAACCCATGTAATCTCTATCCTGTTAGCTAGGTGAAAGCATTTAAAACCCGAAACACCAAGATTGCCAGGTCACACTCGTAATTGACTTTCAACTTTCAACTATAAACGCGTGTGCAGGGCGTTCATGGCGGCCTGTATGTCACCCTTGAGAATATCCTCAATGTGATCAGCGCTGTGTTCAATTGCGGACTGGATCAGCGCCCTCTCGGCTTCCGGTGGACGTTTTAACACAAAATTGACCACCGCACTTTGTTTACCGGGGTGGCCGATACCCAGCCGCAGGCGCAGATAATCCGGGCTGCCGAGATGCTGTGTGGTATCGCGCAGGCCGTTATGGCCGGCTGCCCCGCCGCCCAGTTTGAGCTTGACACGGCCGGGCAATAAATCCAGCTCATCGTGGGCGACCAGAATTTGCTTGATATCAATGTGGTAATAGCGGGCAAACGTGGCAATGGATGTGCCACTGTGATTCATAAAATCCTGTGGTGCCAGCAGCCAGGTACGTTCGCCGCTGATGGTAATCTCACAGACACGTGATTTAAAACGAGACGCATCACGCCAGTTACCGTGAAAGCGATTTGCCAGCTCCTCGACAAACCAGAAGCCCACGTTGTGGCGTGTGTCGACATAACGCTGACCGGGGTTCCCGAGGCCAGCGATCAGACTGATGCGACGGGTCATAAGCCAGGCTTATTCGCTATCCTCGGCCGTTTCAGTATCGGACTCCTCACCCGTTACTTCTTCACCCTCTTCAGCTTCTGTTTCTTCTTCATCTTCACTGGTGCCACGAACGGCCACAATTGTGACCACGGCCAGGTCATCACCGCCGTGGGTCTGGATGGTAGATTCAACACTGTCCGGCAGGGTGATTTCACTAAGGTGAATAGAATCACCAAGGTTCAGGCCAGATATATCAATGGGA
Organism: Gammaproteobacteria bacterium; assembly: GCA_013150915.1. Classification (GTDB taxonomy): domain Bacteria; phylum Pseudomonadota; class Gammaproteobacteria; order BMS3Bbin11; family BMS3Bbin11; genus BMS3Bbin11. The sequence goes on along the minus strand of JAADJE010000055.1, from coordinate 8,944 downwards.
ATAAATTCCGGCAGGTCGGCGGGTAGGCAGATGATCTCCAGTTCGGTCATAAGATGCGAGACAATACCGCTTTCAACCTTGACGCCAGGGGCATCTTCGCCACCCGTGAAATGGAAAGGCACGTTCATGTGAATCTTGTCTTTGGCGCTGATTCGCTGAAGGTCAATATGCATAATCAGCTGCTTGAAGGCGTGCATCTGTACGTCACGCAGAATGGCTTTTTCTTTTTTGCCCTCAATTTCCACGGTAAGAATAGAACTGTGAAAAGATTCGTCTTCCAGGTTATGGTGCAGGCTGTTGTGGTTCAAAGAGAGCACGACAGTCTTTTTTCCTGCACCATAAAGAACGGCTGGAATCTTGCCGGCACGACGCAGGCGGCGGCTCGCACCCGTACCCCGCACATCACGCATTTCGGCGATAATAGTATGACTGTTAGACATCAGGAATCCCCCATTTTGTCATTTTAAACAACCCGGACCGCGACCAGCCCGGGAAAAAGGCGGCGAGTATAGCAAAAAATAGTTTTCAGTGTTCAGCTTTTGGTGTTCAGTTGTTAGATAAGCTGACTTTTCAGTGATTTCACAAGACCGTGAAGCATTGAAGATATTTGTTTTAATTCCTGATTGATAGAATTCGCAGTGGCCGGGCTAATTAGACATATTTCTTTGGCAATATAAATCTGTGTTCTTAATTCTGCTGCTGAGCCTTTTGAGAAATTGAGGAACCGAATAAATTCACGAGTAGATTCACGCTCTGAACCTTCTGCAATATTAGACGGAATCGATACTGCTGCACGCGTTATTTGGTCTTTCAGCCCATAATCTCTGCAAGGTTTGAATTCTCTATATACGGTGACAGCAAGACGGAAAGATTTCTTCCATACTACAAGTTCTTCAAAACTCTGATATGCCATTTTCCCTCCATGGAAAATAATCCTTAGTTTTTAGTTTTCAGTAAAATTACCATCCATCTGAACACTGAACACTGAACACTGAAGTCAATAAAACAACGAACTAACCGATTCCTGGCTATATATCCGGCGCATGGTTTCAGCCAGTAGCTCGGCGATGCTCAGCTGGCGGATTTTATTGCAGCGTGCCGCCTCCTCTGACAGCGGTACGGTATTGGTGACGACCAGCTCATCCAGTTCGGAATAGGTGATGCGTTCGACAGCGGAACCGGAGAGGATAGGGTGGGTACAGCAGGCGGAAACCCGACTGGCACCGCGTGCCTTCAGTGCGCCAGCTGCCTCGCAGAGGGTATTCGCCGTATCGACCAGGTCGTCGATGATGACGCAGTTTCTCCCTTCTACATCACCGATTATATTCATTACCTTGGCGACATTGGCTTTTGGACGGCGTTTGTCAATAATAGCGAGATCCGCCACCAGCGGCTTGGCCAGTGCACGGGCGCGGACTACACCGCCGACATCGGGCGAGACGACCATCAGACTGTCATCGCTGTGACGCCAGACATCACCGAGCAGCACTGGCAGGGCGTAGATATTATCGGTTGGAATATCGAAGAAACCGACGATCTGGTCTGCATGGATATCGACGGTTAAGACATGGTTGGCACCGGCACGGGAGATCATGTCAGCCACCAGGCGTGCAGAGATCGGTGTACGTTGTGAGCGAGGCCGTCGATCCTGTCGTGCATAACCAAGATAGGGAACGGTGGCGGTGATGCGGCCGGCTGCCGAGCGTTTACAGGCATCAATCAACAGGAGTAATTCCATCAAATTGTCGTTACTGGGGGGACAGACCGACTGTAAAATGAAAATATCCCGACCACGTACGTTATCCAGTATCTCAATCTGAATTTCACCGTCACTGAAGGTGTCGACGACGGCTTTGCCCAGACGCACATCCAGGAATTGGCAGACTTCTTTGCTGAGTTCGGGGTTACCCGAACCTGAAAGGATTATCATCTCATCGTTTGGCAAAGGCCTGCTCCCATTTAATGATGGCTGGGGTGACAGGATTCGAACCTGTGCATGCTGGAATCAAAATCCAGTGCCTTACCGCTTGGCTACACCCCATTTCGTAAAGTTCAAAATTGATCATACAGCGGGCTTGAATTCAAACCCTGCGTAACAAAGCATTGCCAGCTGGCAGGGGCCTGTTGCACAATTTTTTCCGCTTTGTCGGGCGACTCTATCGTAATAAATACACCCGCGCCGGTTCCTGTCATCCGTACCCTGTCGAATTGTTGCAGCCAGTTCATGGCCTTATCGACGTCGGGATATTCCTGTCTGACCACCGCTTCGAGATCATTATGACCTTTCCCTCCAAGAAAGTCGGTTATTCTGATTGGCGAGCTATCGCGTGTCAATGCGGGATGACTGAAAATTTCTGCAGTAGAGACGTGCACCGGCGGCACAATCAGCAGGTAAAGATCTTCGGTCGGCATTATCGAAGTCAGCTTATCGCCAGTTCCCTCAGCCCATGCTGCATGACCGTGAATAAAAACCGGCACATCAGCCCCGAGTGTCTGGCCGATGTTGGCCAATTGATCCTTCGATAAATCGAGACCCCACAGGCGGTTCAAACCACAAAGAACCGTGGCTGCATCCGAGCTGCCGCCACCCAGTCCGGCACCCATCGGAATATTTTTTTCAATACCGATATCCACCCCGGTCGACACCCCGGTACAATCAGCGAGGCAATGCGCTGCTTTGACCATCAGGTCATCCCCTTCCGCCACATCAGCCCAGTGGGTCAGACGCCGAATTTGTTTATCCGGGCGGGTAGAAAGCGTAATTTCATCCTGCAAATCAAGAAACTGAAACGCCGTCTGCAATTCATGGTAGCCATCAGCACGACGTCCCGTGACATGCAGGAACAGGTTTAGCTTGGCAGGGGCGGGGAGGGTTAGCATTGGTCTGTTTCAAGTTTTAAGTTTCTTTCATCATTTATCTTGAAACCTCAATCTATCACCCAGTTCTTAACGATAACTTTGACCCGAATATACCGCGCATCCTTCCGAGCGGCCACTGTTTCAAAAACAATCGATGTCGGCAGTTCGTGCGCACCGAAACGAGTGTATTTATCCAGGGACACCTTCCAGCCGGTTTGCCGGACACGTACCAGGTGATGGTCAGCATCTACGGTGGATTCAGCTTTGCTGCCGGGCTCGGTCAGGCCCAGTAACCACCAGCGTAGACCGGAGACAGGAATTTGCCAGCCAGTGACGCGATAGATCAGTTCCCCGGCGTCTTGCCCATGCCAGACCCTGCCCTTGCTGTCCTGTATAGAGGCCCCTGTAGCATCCTGTTGCAGCAATATCAGGCCACCACCTAGCGGGCTCAGCAGACGTAGACTACGTCGTTCGGGGGTTTCAAGCCATATCAGAGAGGCGCTGCCGTTTCGGTCTGTCCCGCGCAGGCCAATACGCGCGTGCATTTTCCAGCTGTTGATTTTCGCGAGAGCAGCTTGTTTCGTCTGCCAGTCGGGAGGGGGCTCTTTCTTAACAGGTTTGCCGGCGCAGGCTGACAGCAGAGCAGTAGCCAACAGCAACAAAATGCAGGCGCGCCGCCCTTGGCGCGATAAGGGTCTTTCAGGCAGGTGAGCCATTTTATCGTGCCGGGGCGGCGCGCCTACAGAAAAATTACTTTTGTAATTTTTCACCAACCGCCTGCAACTTCTCATTCCCCGGGAAATCCTTATTCGCTTTTGTCCAGACCTTTCTCGCTTCACGCGCCTTACCGGCATCCTGCAGGACGTCAACAAGGTGGGAGGCGATCTCTGCGTCATTTCGTTTAGCCAGTGCTTTGCGTAGATAGTCTTCGGCTGCACTGTAATTGCCCATCCGGTATTCGACCCAACCCATACTGTCGAGGATAAACGGGTCGCCTGGCTTTAGTTTCAGTGCCGCCTTAATGAATGAATAGGCCTCTTTATAACGATCCGTCAGGTCTGCCAGGGTAAAACCATAGGCATTCAGGGCCTGCGCATGGTTGGGTTCAATTTTAAGGAGGTGTTTCAAGTCTTTTTCCAGGCCAGGAATATCCCCTCGACGAGCAGCAATCATAGCTCTGGCATAAAGTAGATCCAGGTCATCCGGGCTATCGGCAAGGGCGGTATTGACGATCTGTAGTGCTTCTTTTTCACGCCCGGCCTCTAGCAGCAGGTCGTGCTGTAGCAGGGTAATGTCTACTTGTTGGTTGGGGGTCTCTGCGTGTAAGGCTTCAAGTTCACGCATAGCTGCATCGACACCGTCTCGCTGCATGATGACATCGACCAGACGCAGCCGCGCTTTAAACAGTTGCCCTTTCTCAGTAACAGAGCGGTACCACTGGATAGCCGCATCAAGTTTTTTCTGCTGTGCTGTGATATCGCCCAGGTAAAGGCGGGCCAGATCATTGCTTGGTTGCAGCAGCAGGACCTTTTGCAGGTATACCGTTGCATCGTCCAGTTTATTGCTGTCGATCCGTATCAGTGCCAGCGCCATCGGCGCAATGATGGAGGTTTTATCCTGCTTGTATATTAACAGATATTCCTTTTCTGCCTGTTTAAGCTTGTTAGCCTCCAGATAGTGCCTGGCCAGCGCCATGCGAAGTAGAATGGCTGTGGGATGTTTTTTCAGAAAGCTGTTGGCAAACTGCTCGGCCTCGCCAGCTTTTTTATTGAGCAGCAACAGCCCGAATTTAAACGAAGCGGCGTTGTAGTTGTTGGGGTCGAGTGATAGGGCACGTTCTATAGCCGTGGTCGCAATGTCATATTCTTTGAGCTTGCTGGCGGCGCTGGCGAGGGCCAGTGCGACATCGGCTGAGCCGGGGTATTCAGTTGTCAGCTTTTCGATTAATTCAAGGGCCTGTTGCGGGCTGCTGTAACGAACCAGGGTACCGCTTATTTGCTTTAGAATCAGACTGCGGTTTTTTTCGTCTGTTAAAGCCAGAGCTTTGCTATAATGTGCCAAAGCTCGTTCTGGCTGTTTTTCAACGACGAGAAGATTTCCTATGGTCTGGTGGACATCGATGTCATCCGGTACCAGTTCCAGCCACAGTTTGGCCATTTGAATAGCCGTGCCATACTGAGACGAAATTACGGCCAGGCGGGTTGCCTGGGCAGCCAGTCGGGGGTCGCGTGTTTCAGTCGCCGCATCGACCAGGGCGGCCAGCGCAAGATCATTGTTGTTCTGCTGGCGTGCAATGTCGGACAGCAGTAGTTTGTACATCAGGTCGGCGGTGAGCTCGACATCAGGCAGGTTCTTCGGTTCGGTTCCTGCGTTAGTTTTAGTCTGAACGGGTTCTTTTACCGTTACGGCAGCAGGGTACTTTTTGACAGAATTATTGCCACAGGAGGTCAGTGTGGCAGAGACAAGTAATAGCGAGGCAAGCAATGTAAACGATGACATGGCTTGACAGATTCTTCTAACAAGAGACAATGTTCGGTTCTTTCCTGAAAATGTAGGCACAAAATAACATAGTCATCATGCACCTGTTCAACTTTGGCATCAACCACAAAACCGCACCGCTGGAACTTCGCGAGCAGACGGCGTTCGCCCCCGATTCCCTGGTGACCGCGTTAGCAGATATCACTGATACCGGTGGAGCGCGTGAAGCCACGATACTCTCAACCTGCAATCGTACCGAAATTTACTGCAGTCATGAACAGGCAAATGAAAATAGTCTGGTTGAATGGTTCTGTGATTACCACCGGCTTAATACCGATGATATCGAACCTTATCTGTATCGCAACCCGGGTGATGAGGCCGTACGACACGCCTTTCGGGTCGCCAGTGGACTCGATTCCATGGTGCTTGGTGAGCCGCAGATTCTCGGTCAGATGAAAGAGGCCTTTGCTACTGCACACAAGACAGGTGTTACAGGCAAGCTGCTAAACCAGTTATTTCAGCATACCTTTTCCGTCGCCAAACAGGTTCGCACGGATACCCAGATCGGTGCCAGCGCCGTGTCCGTGGCCTATGCGGCGGTCAAATTGGCGAAACAGATTTTTACCGATCTGTCACAGAAAACAGTATTGTTGATCGGTGCCGGTGAGACCATCGAATTGACGGCACAACACCTGTCGCAACAGCGGGTTGGACATATCATTGTTTCCAACCGTACTATTGATCGGGCGCAGAAACTGGCCGAACTAATCAATGGCGAAGCGATTACCCTGGCTGAATTGCCATCACGTCTGCACGATGCAGATATCGTTATCACATCTACCGCCAGCCAGTTGCCAATACTTGGCAAGGGCGCTGTTGAACAGGCATTAAAAAAACGCCGCCGCCGGCCAATATTCATGGTCGACCTCGCCGTTCCCCGGGATATCGAGGCAGAGGTCAGTGAATTGAGCGATGTTTTTCTATACACCGTTGACGATCTGCAAAATGTGATCGATGAGAATCTTCAGTCGCGCCGTGAAGCCGCAGAGGAAGCCGAAAAAATTATTGAGCTGCAGGTTGGTCACTTCGTCGACTGGCTGAAATCACTCGATGCCGTACCGATGATACGTGCGCTAAGGGAAAACGCCGACCAGTTACGCCAGGCCGAACTGGATAAAGCCCTGCGCTTACTGGCTAGCGGAGAAAGCCCTGAAGTCGTTATCGAAACACTTGCCCGCTCATTAACCAACAAATACACCCACACCCCGACCGCCGCATTGAAAGAGGCGGGCCTGGTGGCGGACAAAAATGTTATCGAGGCGGCGAAACGATTGTTTGGATTGTAGGCGCGCCGCCCCGGCGCGATTGCTTCTGAAATTAATAATTATTAGAAAATCGCGCCGAGGGCGGCGCTCCTACAAATAGAGGGGTTCATGAAAAATTCAATCACCAGCAAACTCGACCACCTGAGCCAGCGCCTGGAAGAAATCCATGCCCTGCTGGCTGATCCAGCCGTAGCGGCTGATCAGAATCAGTTCCGGCAATTGTCGGTAGAGATGGCGGGATTATCCCCCGTGGTAGAGCGGTACCATCAATGGCAACAAAGTAAAATAGATCTCGATACGGCACGCCAGATGCTTGATGATGAGGACAGCGAGATGCGTGAAATGGTAGTGGAGGAGATCAGGGGCCTGGAGCAGTCTATGCAGCAGCATAGGGAGGCGATACGTATTCTGTTGATGCCCAAAGATCCCAATGATGAGCGTAACGTATTTCTTGAAATTCGGGCCGGTACAGGGGGGGATGAAGCCGCCCTGTTTGCCGGTGATCTATTCCGTATGTACAGCAGCTACGCAGAAAAAAACCACTGGGAAATTGAGGTGTTGAGCCACAGCGATGGCGACCACGGTGGGTACAGAGAGATCATCACAAGAATCAGCGGCAAGCGTGTCTATTCTCGTCTCAAATTCGAGTCGGGTGCTCACCGTGTACAGCGCGTCCCGCAGACCGAAACCCAGGGCCGTGTGCATACATCGGCCTGTACGGTTGCCGTCATGCCGGAAGCTGATGAAGTGGATAAGATAGAGATTGGTGCCGGTGACCTGCGCATCGACACTTACCGTGCATCCGGTTCAGGCGGCCAGCACGTCAACAAGACCGATTCAGCTGTTCGCATCACTCACCTGCCCACCGGTCTGGTCGTCGAATGTCAGGATGAACGCTCCCAGCACAAAAACAAGGCCCGCGCGATGAGTGTGCTACAGTCAAGATTGCTGGATCAGATCCAGAGTGCGCAGCAGGCCGAACAGGCCGAAACACGAAAATCCCTGGTCGGTAGCGGTGATAGATCAGAGCGTATCCGTACCTACAACTTCCCACAGGGCAGGGTAAGCGACCACCGCATCAACCTGACGCTCTACAAACTTGACGAATTGATGGCCGGTGATCTGGATATGCTCATCGAACCACTGGTAACCGAACATCAGGCGGAGTTGTTGGCGGAGTTGAGTGATTCGAGATGAAATACACACGGGTTTTATTTTTTGTTAAACCTCTTTTCAGTCTCTCTCGCGCCGAGGGCGGCGCGCCTGCTAGTCGCCATGTGGACGATACCCCCTCCCTCCTGTAGGAGCGCCGCCCCAGGCGCGATTAATTCACAATGACGCCCACCATTCTCGAAATACTTACCAAAGCCCGGTCAAAATTGACTGGACCTGAAGCCAGACTGGAAAGCGAATTATTACTGGCTGAAACCTGTGGAATCAGCCGCAGTTATCAAGGTATCCATCCCGATGAAGAGCTGTCGGAAAAGCACTGTCTGCAATTTGACTCGGCGCTAAAACGTAGAATAGCGGGCGAACCACTGGCCTACATCACCGGTAGCCGAGGCTTCTGGGACATGGACCTGAAAGTATCGCCAGAGGTGTTAATTCCGAGACCGGATACCGAATGCTTGGTCGAACAGGCCCTGCTGCGGATACCGGCCGATGCCGGGTGGCAGATTGCCGACCTCGGAACAGGCAGCGGCGCCATTGCCCTTGCCCTCGCACGGGAGCGTCCGCAGTGTGAAATTACCGCTACGGATCTATCAATGGCTGCCCTGGTCATCGCAGAGGAAAACGCCCGTTTACAGGGCACCAAAAATATCAGTTTTGCCGCGGGCTCGTGGCTGCAGCCGATAAAAAGCAGCTTATTCGAAATGATCGTCTGCAATCCTCCCTATATTCCTGCGGACGATCCCCATCTGAAGCAGGGCGATCTGCCTGCTGAACCTGAGCATGCACTGATTTCTGGGAGTGATGGGCTGGATGCCATCCGACAGATCATCCCTGACAGTGTATCGCATTTGAAGCCCGGTGGTTTTTTGTTACTGGAGCATGCTTATGACCAGGCAAGAGCCGTAAGCAGGTTGCTAGGCCATGTAGGCTTTAAAGAAATATTCACCAAAAAAGACTATGGCGGGAATGATCGGGTAACGGGGGGGAAGGCAGATTAAAGCTGAAAGGAAAGTCAAAACCTCAAACAGAATGAAGTAGGAGCGCCGCCTCGGCGCGATTTTTGGATGCGTTAGTTTTGATCCTGCTTATCACTTTCAACTTTCAACTTT
>JAADJE010000079.1 GCA_013150915.1 Gammaproteobacteria bacterium | reverse complement strand
ATATTTTAGTTCGCTTTCCTCGCGCACCATATCAGCGGCTACTTCGAGAAAATTAATTACAGCTTCCAGCTTTTTCAGTTTTTCCCGCTTATCCCTAATATCGTAGTCTTCGCTTTTGTCTTCAAAATACTGCTGTGAATTCGTTGACATCATCGTTACAGCCTTTTTAAAGCTGTTGAAATCGAGCCGAAACATACCGTAGGCCCGCTGATATAGCTTGAAATAGTCCATCAGAAAGTCTTTTATTTTAGCCAGACGGCGGTGGTTCTTAAGTGCCACAACAAAGAGCGTGAACACATCATCATAATCTTCTCTGATCAATACATCTCTTTCCTTCACTTCTCGCATCGTCGGATTCATGGCTTGTTGGCACATGGTATTGATTTCTTCCAGTAGCTCATCAATTTCTCTTTCCTTTAGTCTGGCTTCACGCTCAACCATGGAAAGGTTATTTCTTGCTTCCGCATGGTCAAATGTCTGAATAACCTCATCCTTGATGGTTGATTCTACTTCTGACTGCGGGTCATTCCCAAGTGTCCCCGCCAGCCTTTTCTTCAGTCTGACACTGGCTTCCTTGGCAATTCGATATTCATTTGATCGTCTGGACTCTACCTCCTTAATTTCTAGAAACTCCACCATACTGCCATTGAACGTTTTTACCTTGAGTAAAAACTGGTGGGTAAAGTTCATAAACGGGGTAAAAAAATCAGCGCTTTCCTGAGGCGTTACTTTGAGACGGTCAAAATAACTGCGTAAATAGGAAACTTTTCGGGCAATAATTTCTGTACTACTTTGTATTCGTGTGCTTATTTTTGACAAGTCGCTAAAAGCCGTGTGCATTTCTTCGTTAAAACGCAGGATCTCAATAAGCTTACGCAACATTGTTTCTTCGCCACTGGTACGAAGAAACAATGCCTGAAGGCTTTGTTTTGCATCACGCATCTGAGACTGTGACAGAAGATTATTCTGTTCTGTAAACAGAAGCGCTGTCATGACGATCAGCATTTCCTTCTGTTTTTCCCCGATTGATGTATTTCCGATCTGATCCATTGCTGTTTCGATAAAATTATCTTTGATTAATGTCTCTTTACCAGACTTCATGCTAGCAGATTAGCGTTATCTTATATATAAAAGACATCATATAATAAATAATCTAGTTGACTGGCGTTTGATTGTCAATCTGTTAAAATATTTTCATAAAAATATTAATGACTTCCATTGGCTATTTAATGTTTTTTCATACGTTTTCTGGTTCTTCCTGATGTCCTCCCTTCATAGGGATTAACCCCTGCCCTCAACTCAAGTCGAATTGGGGTCCCCTGTAATTTTGCTGCCTTTCTAAAGGTGTTTATCAGATACCGTCGGTATGAACCCGGTAATTTATTAAGTTGATTGCCATGTATCACAATAACAGGTGGATTATGTCCTCCCTGATGGGCGAATTTTGGTTTCATGCGCCGGCCGGAGATCATTGGAGGCGGTGTTTTTTCAACAGCCTTTTCCAGAATACGGGTAAGAAAAGAAGTAGGAAGATCCTTCATTGCCGCATCATGGGCACGTTCCACCGCCGGGAAGATGCTTCCCACTGCAGTACCGTGCAATGCCGAAATATAGATCAGTTCAGCAAACTGAAGAAAAATCAGTTTGCGGTCGATGTCATCTTTTATTCTAAGACGCTTATCCGGACTTAATCCATCCCATTTATTGACAATAACAACCATTGCCTTACCCTGCTCAATAGCGTAGCTTGCAAGTGTTGCATCCTGATCTGAGATTTCTCGCTGCGCATCAAGCATCATCAGTACGACATTCGCCTGATCTATCGCCTGCAAGGTCTTAATTACAGAAAACTTCTCTATTTTTTCATCAACCTTACCTCGCCTCCTCACACCGGCTGTGTCAATCAATGTGTAGTCTTTACCCTTTCTCTCAAAAGGAATCTTTATGCTGTCTCGTGTGGTACCGGGTCGATCAAAAACAACAACACGCTGTTCACCCAGCAACGCATTAATAAGTGTGGATTTCCCTGCATTTGGTCGGCCGATTACGGCGATTACAGGCCCTGAATCCTCATCTTTATCTGACGATTCTGGAAAATCATTCAACACTTTTGACATCAGGACTGAAACACCCTGCCCATGTGCAGAAGATATCGGCAGAGGTTTACCCAGGCCCAGGGCATAAAAGTCTGACATCAGCTGGTCTGTGTCCAGGCCTTCTATTTTGTTCACAGCAAGGCTTACACGTTTACCGAGTTTTCTCAAACGAACCAGTATTCGGTCATCAAGTGACGACAAACCTGCACGGCCATCAACCAGGAATATTATGGCATCTGCCTCATCGGCGGCATCCCACGATTGTTTTGACATCATGGACCGAAGGGGATCAGTACCATCATCAAGACCACCCGTATCAATTATGATAAAGGACTTGTCAGAGTACCTTGCATTGCCATAAATACGATCACGTGTGATCCCCGGCTGATCATCGACCAGGGCATCCCGACTACGGGTCAGGCGGTTAAACAAGGTAGACTTCCCTACATTTGGTTGCCCAACCAGAGCAATAACAGGTTTCATGGTTAAATAATGCAGGTATTATTGTAGTGATTCCGGTTATTCTACCAACTTCCAGGCATAAACATCGCCGTCTACAGTCTGAATCCAGGCAGAATGACCCCGGGTTACCGGTTGTGCAAGTAATTCACCACCTGCTTTGGCCCTCCCTACTATCTCTCCTGTACCGGCCTCAAGTAAGTGTAGATAACCACTTTTATCTCCAACCAGAATGTAAGCACCCAAAACGGCAGGCGGCGTCAGGCCTCTGTTGGCTAATCTATCCTGCTCCCAGATGGTTTTACCCGTTTTCTGGTCAATTGCAAAAATAACATCTCCTTCGCCTATTACATAAAGGTAGTTTCCATCTGCATCCATATCTTTGTTAGTCGATATTTTATTCTCCCAGATCATTCTAGCAGAAGGTACATTAAGCGCAATAACCCTTGATTGATAGGCGGCCGTAAAGACCGTATCTTTAATTATAATGGGTCTTGCATCAACGTCAGCCAGCCTTTCAATCTCCGTTTTACCAACAGCATCCCCAACCCGTACTTCCCAAAGTCTTTGTCCATTCTCAAGCCGTATCAACATCATCTTGCCGTTATCAAAACCTGCAAAAACAACATCACTAACGACCAAAGGACGGCCTCTACCACGCAGTAATAGGCGTGGTGTAGATTCCTGCAAAGTCCAGACCAGCGAACCATCAGTGGTAGACAGGCCGACCAGTCGATTGCCCGACGTTGGGACAACAATAATATTCTTTCCACCTTCCGGGCTGGCAAGCACGCTACCCTTTACTTCACCTACCCACGCTGGTTTACCATTACTGACATACAATGCGACAACTTCACCATTCTCGGTCCCGGCAAGCAAGAGTCCATCGCCATATCCAACACCTGCAGACAGTGCTAATTTTAGCTTTCTGCTCCAGAATTGCTTTCCCGTGTTTGCATCAAATGCAGTAATCACGCCTTCCGAGGATGCGGCATATAGCGTTGTGTCGATAAGTATCGGCTGAATCTGCTTATTATTTTTTTTGATTTTTCCACTAGAAGCCTTCCATACCCTTTGCAATCTTGCCTTTTCGATAAAGGATTCCAGTTTTGCAGGTTCTGCCTCATTATTTTTTTTCCCCATGCCGGGGATCGCTCCTTTGATCGATGAACATCCAGCAAGAAAAATCAAAACAGAAATGAGTATGATAACTTTTGCTTTCATGAACGGCTGCTCGTCGAAATAGCATCCAGTTTCATCTTCAAAACTGGTTCATACATTGAACCTGCGGACAAGCCGTCTATAGCCGCACGGTAAGCATCCCGTGCCTTGTCCGCCTGCTTCAAGCGAAGATAAATATCCCCCCGCATTTCATAATAATGTGATTCAAAGCCATCCATGTGCTCTACACTGAGCAATTCAAGCGATTCATCCAGTTTCCCATCAATCATTAAAATGCTGGCAAGTCTTAACCTTGCGGTATGTACGGTTTCAAACTGATCGGCGTTATCTATCGCCCAGTTTAATTTTTTTTTGGCTCCCTCAATATCTTTGTCGCCATAAGCAATACGTGCCAGTATTAATGCAGCTTTACCGGAATAAACGGTGTCATCATAGTCATCAATAATTTGTTGACCTGCATTAACTGCCCGGGTCGTCATTCTGTTCCCCTCAACATCATTTTTCAGCATTTCCTGATAAAGTCGCGATGCGGCCTCAGATCTACCTGTTTTATATCCACCCCACCAGTTAAAACCGATAATAATGGATAGCCCAAGTACTACCCCCGTAATAATAGCCGCACGATTTTCCAGCCACCATTTCTTTGCTTTTTCCTGCTCATCATCTTCTACAAGGTTAAGGTCCACTATATTTTACTCCGCCTGTTCTAAAAAACTGCTAATTTCGGTAAGTAGCTTTTCAGTAGATACCGAAAATTGTTTACCGCTATCCAGTTGTTTTACCGTCACTGAATTTGTCTGTAATTCATTCTCACCAATTATTAGTGCAAGTTGGGCCCCACTGCGGTCAGCCTTTTTTAACTGACTTTTAAACCCTGTGCTGCCGATGTTGCTAATTACTGAAATACCCACATCACGTATTTTCATCGCCAGTGATAAACCCATTTCCAGGGCAGACTCCGAAGTTTGAACAATGTAAATATCCGTCCTTTCCCGGTTTTGACAACGTTGTTCGATTCTCAACAATTCAATCAGCCGCTCCACGCCAATGGCAAAACCTGCGGCGGGTGTAGGCCTCCCTCCCAGCTTCTCAACCAGTCCATCGTAACGTCCACCACCACAGATAGCGTTCTGGGCACCCAATTTATCGGTTTTCCACTCAAAAACAGTGTGGCTATAATAATCCAGACCACGTACCAGGTTTGGGTTCCGAATATAGCCAATCCCAAGCCTTTCCAGTAACAGGCGAACACGTTCAAAATGCTCTCTGGACGCACTATCCAGATAGTCAAATATATCCGGGGCAACTCTGTTTAATTCAATAACAGCCTTGTCTTTACTGTCCAGGATACGCAACGGATTTGATTCCAGACGACGAAGGGAATCAGCATCCAGGCTGTCCCGATTGGCCTGGAAATATTTGACCAGCGCATCACGGTACTCCACTCGAGATTCCGGGCTTCCAAGTGTATTTATTTCAAGCTTCACCCCTGTCAGCCCGAGTTTTCTCCATAGCTGGCTGGTCATTGAAATAACTTCCACATCCAGGTCTGCTTCGGCCATACCATAGGCTTCCACACCAATCTGGTGAAACTGTCGATAACGACCTTTTTGAGGCCGCTCATGGCGAAACATGGGCCCGGCATACCAGACACGCTGAATTGCGTTGTGCAACAGGCCATGCTGTAACATAGCACGCACTACCCCCGCTGTTGCTTCGGGTCTAAGAGAGAGTTGATCACCGTTTCTATCCTGAAATGTGTACATCTCTTTTTCAACAATATCAGTTACCTGGCCAATTGATCGCGCAAACAATTCTGTTTTCTCTACCACCGGAATCCTAATCTCGTAGTAGCCAAATTGCTTGAAAACCACACTGGCTACTTGCTCAAGGTATTGCCAACATGTTAGGTCATCAGGAAGTTGATCATTCATACCTCGAATAGCCTGAATGGGATTTGACATGTTTTACTGATTCGCAGCTTCGCCAAGGGTAAAACGTGCAAACACACCCCGGGTATGTTCTGAAACGTTAATTGTTTTACCGTTGAATTTAACCTTTACCCCCTGAGCAAAACCAAAAAATAATGATAACGGTAATTCTCCGGAAACCGCGACTTTTTCACCTGCTTTCACCGTCCGATAAAGTAGTTTTCTGCCCTTAGCGTCGCGCACATCAGTCCAGCTATCCTTGCTGTAAGTTATTAAAAGGACACCGTCAGTGTTGTTTTGATCCCTGCTGATATTAGTTTTTCCGACAGCTTGTGTAATATTTGCCGATTTTACGGACGCAGATATTTCTGCCTTAGTCTTTATTTCTGAGGCCCGTTCAGGCTCACTCGCTGGTGAAACAGGTGATACATTTAAACCTGGAACAAGCGATTTATTCAGATTGAGGGGGCTTGTGCCAACAAGAACTTCTTCAGGAGTGGGTTTCCCTTCCCCAACGGGTGCGTCTGAGCCGATATCAGTCACCGGGAGTTCATCATCATAGGGTTTCAGCACCCAAACAGCACTCAAAACAATGACGGTTACAATACCGGCCACAGCAACTGCCCACACAAGCCTGCTATTCTTATTTGTTTCGTTTTCAGTGGGCGTGCTCACGGGTGTTTGTACCGGATCCCTGGCACGAATCAATCTGGCAAATGCCATCAAAATATCATTTTCAGGCACGCCAACCAGTCGGGCATAGTTTCTCAGATATCCCCTGACATAGGTTTCTTCAGGCATTTTGGAATAGTCGTCCTCATCCAGTGCAAGCACCTGTGATGGTGTTAGCCTTATTTCGTAGGCAACATCCTCCGGCCGAAGGTTTTTTTCCTCCCGCGCAGTTTGCAAGAGCTTACCTGGCCCTAACACAGGCTCCTTACCATTTGGGAACATTTCTTCGCTCACTGCAGTTCTCTCATTTATCAGCGTTTAAGCTTTTTTGCCTGGCTGGATCGGGGGTATTTACTGCGCAATTTTATGGCATAACCTGCCGCTGTATTCTTGTCTCCCAAGCTCATTTCAGTCCGGTATGCGATGTATAGAATTTCCGGACCACCCCTGGCACCGATCTGAAAATAGCGTTGATACCAAGCACGTGTTTCCAATGATTTGCCACTTTTAAAGCTAATTTTGATCATTTGCAGCAGAGTATCAGGGGAATTCGGACTTATTTTTAACGACTGACGCATAGCATTTTCAGCTTCTTTGTATTTCCCCTGCTTATAGAAACATGCCCCTACATTCATCAATAAACCGCTCCTGGGCTTATACAGTACGTTGCCCAGTAAGGAGCGATAAAGCCCTTCCGCTTTCTGGTATTCCCCCCCCCTACACAACCAGTTCGCGTAGGCATGCTGAGCACTCGGTAGGGGATCCGGTTCAGCTATCGCTCTCTTAAAATAAGCCTCCGATTTCTCTGGTTTCTTCAAGCGTAGCTGAATCAATGCCATAACGTAATTTGCTGACTTATTTTTCTTATCAAGATCCAGAGCCTTGGTGATTTCTTCAATTGCAATGTCCAACTGGTTGCGCTGCAAATAATTACCCGCCAGGTCAGCATGGATTATTGCCCTTTCTTCAGGGGGTTTGATCTCTGGTTCAGGAAAAGCCCTTTCTTTAACACAGCCACTGAGTAAAATCAGAAAGACCAGGACTAAGGATATTTTCATTGTATGCTACCCACCGGTTGTACCTCATGTAATCGTTCTGAACGCCGCGTTTTATCCCTGAATTTACCCGCCAGTTGACCACAGGCCGCATTGATCTCCTCACCCCGTGTTTTTCGTGTGACAGTCATAACTCCCTTCTGCATCAAAATATCGCGAAAATGATTTATACGCGACAGTGACGAACTTTTATAGCCACTGTTTGCAAATGGATTGAATGGGATTAGATTAACCTTACAGGGAACATTCGATAGAAGTTTTGTAAGCTTCCTGGCGTGCAGGTCAGTATCATTCACATCAGCCAACATAACATATTCAAAGGTGACCTTCTGATGTGGCAGACCTTTTGTATATTCACGACATGCCTGCATCAGTTCTGCGACGGGATATTTCCTGTTAATGGGAACCAGTTTATTTCGTAATTCATCATCCGGAGCATGCAGAGAGACAGCAAGGCTTACCGGGCAATCCTCACTCAAACGCCGCATTTCGGGTACCAGGCCCGAAGTGCTTAAGGTAACCCGTCGTTTTGACAGACCGTAAGCAAAATCTTCCTGCATCAAAATCATGGCCTGAATAACGTTTTTGTAATTCAGTAACGGCTCACCCATCCCCATCATAACAACATTGGTGACAGGTCGTTGCCCCCCCGTACGTACCAGTAGCTGATTGGCCAGGCGCAGCTGCCCGATTATCTCCGCTGCCGTTAGGTTGCGGTTAAACCCCTGCCTGGCTGTGGCACAAAAACTGCAGTTCAGTGCACAACCTACCTGCGAGGAAAGGCATAAGGTTCCGCGATCAGATTCCGGTATAAAGACTGTCTCAATACTGTTGCCATCTTCCAGCCTTAACAACCACTTGCGTGTGCCATCTTCCGATATCTGATCGTTGATAATTTCAGGTACGACGAATACCGCCTGGCTCGAAAGGCTGCTGCGTAACGATTTACTCAAGTTTGTCATCGCAGAAAAATCATAGACCCCCTGCTGATGCACCCATTTCAGCAGCTGGGTCGCACGAAAGGGTTTTTCTCCCAAAGCGGTAAAATACATCTCCAATGCCCGGCGATCATGTCCCATCAGGTTTAATAGAGGCGCTTGTGTGGGTGAAATATCAGTCACAGGTGATTCCATCAGTAAATTTTGAGAGGTCCCGCTGGCTGGGGAAAACAGGAACCCAGAAAATATATTAGTTACAGCGCCCAACTCATTGAAAATATAAACAGTCTTTCACAGGAAAAAAAGAACTTTAGGGCGTGTATTCTACCTGTCTGACGCGGGGCGGGCAATCAATCTGGTGCCGTCGATACCAGTAATTTGTGCATTCACCAGATCGCCTGGAGCCAGGCTTCCTCCCTGAACAAGCACCGGCAGGTATTCTGCAGACCGACCAAATGCCCGCTGCCGGGGGTCTTTCTCCAGTTTTTCTATCAAAACCGATACCCGATGCTGCTTTTTAAGTACACCTAAAAATAACTTCTCACGTACTTTTTCACCTGTTTCTATGAGGATCCGTGTTCGTTTTTTACGAATATCATGGGGAACCTGACGGGGTATCCGGGCGGCGGGAACGCCCGGACGGTCTGAATAACTGAAAACATGCGGGAAAGCAATATTCAGGCGTTCAATCATGGCGATACTGTCCTCGAAGGCCTGCTCTGATTCGGTCGGGAAACCGGTCATAATATCGGCGCCATATACCGCATGCGGGATTCTCTCCGACAGCCTGGCGACTCTCTCATTCATCAATTCTGCCGTATAACGCCTTTTCATGCGTTTGAGAATCAGGGTGTTGCCACTTTGCAATGAAAGATGAAAATGTGGGCATATTTTTTCTTCTTCGGCCAGCACACCAATCAGTTCTGCATCCAGATAGGAGGGGTCGATCGAACTGATACGCAGCCTGAAGTCGCCAGAAATACTGCAAACCTCACGTAACAGGGTTGCCAAATTATGGTACTTTTCATCACTCTCAAGCTCATTACCGTAACTGCCGATATCCACACCACAGAGAACTATTTCACGATAGCCATTTAACACCAGCCTTTCTATCTGGCGTCGGATCAACATGATGGGAAAGGAACGGGAAGGCCCACGTGCGGTATGAATAACACAAAAAGTACAGCCCTGGTTGCAGCCCTGCTGCACCTGTACAAATGCACGAGTATGCCCATCACAGGTTTCAATAATACTTTCTGGCAGTGATACATACTCGTTGACATCACCGACCAGCACTGGTGGCAACTTGCCCTGTAAGAGATCCGGTAAAAGATCATGAAAATCCAGTTTTCGATCATTACCCAAGACTAGATCAACACCCGGGATATTCGCGCAGGCTTCGGGTGAAATTTGTGCATAACAGCCAGTTACCACAATCAGTGACTGAGGATTCTGCCGAATCAGGCGACGCACCGTTTGTCTGGCCTGTCTATCTGCTTGATGGGTGACCGTACAGGTATTAATAATATACAGATCGGCATGATCAGTAGGGTTCACCTGCCGCCAGTCAAGATTCTGCAAAGAATGACCTATCAGACCAGACTCAAACAGATTGACCTTACAGCCAAGCGTAGTCGTCGCGAATGAATGAGCAGTCATCAATTATCTATTCCCATATTTACACATTTCTTATTTATATACATGATTGATGTAAATGGAAAGCTGTGGGAATGTCGTCTCGGCAAAATAGCTTCAACACTTTCCCGTTTTAGAAAAAATCGCGCCAAGACGACGCGCCTATAAATTCATCGCGATGCCTGTCGTAATTAATCCCGTTCCTCAATCCAGGCCATCTGGATTGCTTCAAGTATTCTCTCGCCACAGCGCTCGGGATCACCATCGAAGCCTTCCAGAGCCATCACCATTTCCATCAGTTGAGGGAAGGCAATGGACAAGGGATCAACGTCGGGGTTGTTGTCAACCAGTTGAATTGCAATCTCAAGGCTATCAGTCCATTTTATCGACATTTCAGGGCTCCCGTTAGTGGTTTTCAGACACCTGGTTGATAGTGTATTTGGGGATTTCTATAACCAGGTCTTCATCGGCGATGACAGACTGACAGGAAAGACGCGAGTCCGGTTCCAGCCCCCAGGCCTTGTCCAGCATATCCTCTTCATCATCCGTTGGCTCATTCAGGGAATCATAACCCTTCCGTACAATGACATGACAGGTGGTACAGGCACAGACCTTTTCACAGGCATGCTCAATTTCTATGCCACTTGCCAATGCGGCATCCAATATACTCACCCCGGGCTCTACCTCCACCTCTATTCCTTGCGGGCAAACCTCATGGTGCGGTAAAAACGTCAGTTTTGTCATCATCTACTCGCTGAATTCATTAATGTTATGTCCTGCCATAGCCTCTCGGATACTGGCATTCATGCGGCGTGTAGCGAAGGGCCCTGATAACTCATTTAACGTATTAATTGCCTGTTTGATCTTATCCACATCACCCTTATCCTTAACTCTCTGGAGCGACTTCATGCACTCCAGCAGGGCGCTGTGCTCACTTTCGTTCAGGTAGGCGTCACCGTCTACAGCCAGGGCACTTTCCAGTGCACTGATTGCACGGTCTGCATCTACCCGTCGCTCAGCTAGCTGGCGAGCCTGGATATCGTCGCTAGCATGTACAATAGAATCACGCAACATCTGCTCCACTTCTGCATCGGTTAAACCGTAAGAGGGCTTAACATCCACCCGTGTTTCCGTTCCCGTCGTGGCTTCGGTAGCACTGACGCTCAACAGACCGTCTGCATCGACCTGAAAACTCACCTTTACACGCCCGCTACCCGCCACCATAGGGGGAATCCCTCTCAGTTCGAAACGTGCCAGTGAGCGACAGTCTGATACCCGTTCCCTTTCACCCTGAAGGACGTGTATCGACATCGCCGTCTGGCCATCTTTATAGGTCGTAAATTCCTGTGCGCGAGTAACCGGAATGGTTGCATTACGTGGGATAATTTTTTCCACCATTCCCCCCATAATTTCTATGCCCAGGGAAAGTGGGATAACATCCAGCAGCAACATGTCACCTGTAGTATGATTACCAATCAGGATATCCGCCTGTACGGCGGCACCGATGGCAACAACCTGCTCTGGATCAACACCCGTGTAAAGTTTCCTTTGAAAAAATGCCTCCACCTTCTCTTTTACACTGCATACACGAGTTGAGCCGCCAACCATCACAATACCGTCGATATCAGCCTTATCCAGACCGGCATCACGTAGGCAACGACGGCAGGGTAATAATGTTTTATCGATTACCGGTGCAATAATGTCGTTCATACTTGAACGATTCAGCGAAATATCCTGAGTGGCGCCCTCAGGCAGGCATAACTTAATTACGGTTGAATCATTGTCAGTCAATGCTTCTTTCGCCGCCCGGGCAACGACCATCACCTGACGCAAAAACTGGTTGTCTGTGGATAATTCTGCATGATCTATTTCATCCAGGATCCATTCTGCTATTAGTCTGTCCATGTCATCACCACCAAGCGCAGAATTACCGGCCGTTGCCAGCACCTCAAACACGCCTTTATTCAGACGTAGGATAGAGATATCAAAGGTACCACCACCGAGGTCATAGATGGCGTACACTCCTTCAGAACCCTCATCAAGCCCATACGCAACAGCAGCAGCGGTCGGCTCATTAAGCAGGCGCATGACATTCATACCTGCCAGTCTTGCGGCATCCTTCGTTGCCTGTCTCTGCGCATCATCAAAATAAGCAGGCACGGTTATCACGACACCGTCGAGTTCGCCATCGAGCACATACTCGGCACGTTTTTTCAATACTGTTAGAATCTCAGCGCTAACCTCAATGGCGCTGCGGGGACCATCCACCGTAATGATACGGGGAACATTGGCCGATTCATCATCAAATTGGTAGGGAAGATGGTCACGTAACGTTTTGATATCAGACGTTTTACGGCCAATCATGCGCTTTGCCGACGAGATGGTATTCATTGGGTCATTGACCACTTCCGCCAATGCCGGATAACCGATCTGCGTATCGCCATTTTCACGAAACCTGACCACTGATGGCAACAAGCTGCGGCCTTCTTCATCAAGCAGTACCTTTGCTTCACCATTACACACGGCAGCAACCAGTGAATTTGTGGTACCGAGGTCTATACCTACCGCCAGACGATATTTATGTGGATGGGTAGTTTGTCCCGGTTCACTAATTTGCAGCAGTGCCATTGATGATTTCTCGCCAGTATTCGTAGTTTAACAGTCTTAGATAGCTCTATTTAATTCTGGGCCCACTATGATTATTCATAAATTAATAGAGCTACCCTCATATTGAAGGGATTCAATAAAACGACTCCTCAACCTCTTCAATTTCACGTCGAACGCGGCTGAGAAACTGTAGTTCGCGTACCAGATGTCGAGCCCTGTCTAATTCACTATCATCTGCCCCGTCAAGAATTTCTCCCACCCGTGCCATTCTCGCAGAAAAATCGCTTTCTACCTTATCTGACAGGCGATTTAAAGCATCCAATGAAGATGAGCGAGCCGCATCCAGCTCTTCGCGTAATTCTATCTGCTGCATTAAAAATTCCGGATCCATCTGAGTATCGAGCTCTTCATCCGTGGAGATACCATCGAGTGATAACATGTATCGTCCACGTTGCACAGGATCATCCAATGTTGCAAATGCTTCATTAATCAGTGCCGCATACTGTACAGAAACAAGACGATCCTGCTCGGTGGCACTGGCAAAATTATCCGGGTGGAACTTTTTCTGCAAATCTCGAAAACGATCTCGCAACAGCTGGCGGTCGAGCGAATATGCTTTTTCAATCCCGAAAAGATCGAAGAAATTATTTTCGAACAGAATTTGCATGACCTGGGAAAAAGTTTTAGGTGTTAGGGTTTACGTTTTACGGAGGAAAACAGATGGTCTTTATCGGTGGATACTAAATTCTTTACATGAAAGAATTGCGCTAATCGACGTCCTGAGAAGAAAAACACAGTATCTCTACAGAATTCAAAAATCATTTCACTAAACAGTAAAACTTTCCCCACAGCCGCAGGCATCTTTGACATTTGGATTATTGAACTCGAAACCTTCATTTAAGCCATCCCGTTTATAATCAAGCTCTGTACCATCAAGATAAATCAGGCTTTTTTTATCTACAATAATATTAACGCCCGCTGATTCGAAGACCTCGTCGGACTCTTCGATTTTATCGACAAACTCAAGAACATAAGCAAGCCCTGAGCAACCGGAGGTCTTAACCGCCAGTCTCAACCCGGCTGCTCCCCCTCTTTTTTTGATAAAATTACGGACATGATCGCCTGCATTTTCAGTTAGACTAATGGCCATTATTTATTCTCCGGTATAATCGTACACACATTCTCCGTCGAAACAAAACTAGTGTGCCGCCCACTCTACTTTAGTTAGATCAACACCCTCTTTATACATATCCCACAGAGGAGACAGTTCACGTAACCTGTCGATATTCTCACGAACCAGTAATATCGCTCTATCTATATCCTCTTCGGTGGTAAAACGTCCAATGCTGAAACGTATGGAACTATGTGCCAGTTCATCATTCCTGCCCAGCGCCCGCAGCACATAGGACGGTTCCAGACTGGCCGACGTACAGGCCGAACCCGATGATACGGCCAGGTCTTTAAGCGCCATGATCAGCGATTCACCCTCTACAAAATTAAAGCTGATATTAATGTTTCCGGCAACACGATTCTGAAGATCTCCGTTAACATAGACTTCTTCCATATCCTTAAAACCCTCAAGCAAACGCGTACGCAGTTTCAATATCCTTGCTGTTTCCTCAGCCATTTCGTTATAGGCAATACGAAACGCCTCACCCATACCGACAATCTGATGCACAGGCAGGGTGCCTGAACGCATACCACGCTCATGACCTCCACCATGCATCTGTGCCTCAATCCTGATGCGTGGTTTACGTCTCACAAAAAGTGCCCCTATCCCTTTTGGACCGTATATCTTGTGCGCAGAAAGTGAAAGTAAATCAATATCCATTGCTTTAACGTCAATAGGGGTTTTACCGGCACTTTGGGCTGCATCGGTATGAAATACAACGTTATGTCGATGGGCAATATTCGCCATCGTGGCAATATCCTGAATAACACCAATTTCGTTATTCACATGCATAATGCTTATCAAAATTGTATCCGGACGGATAGCTGCTTCCAATTTTCCAGGATCAACGAGTCCATTTTCATCGGGATCCAGATATGTCACTTCAAAACCTTCACGCTCAAGCTGGCGACAGGTATCCAGTACCGCCTTATGTTCAGTCTTACAGGTAATAATATGCTTACCTTTCTTACTGTAGAAATGTGCTGCACCCTTGATTGCCAGGTTATCGGCTTCTGTCGCACCCGATGTCCAGACTATTTCCCTGGAATCTGCATTAATCAGATCGGCCACCTGCTTACGTGCCAGGTCAACGGCCACCTCCGACTCCCAGCCATAGACATGCGAGCGAGAAGCGGGATTACCAAACTCACCGTCCATGGTCATGTAATGCATCATCTTTTCAGCTACCCGTTTATCAACCGGGGTCGTAGCAGCGTAATCAAGGTATATTGGTCTCATTTCTGTTCGATTTCTTATATTGGTTTATTGCGTACTGACTGAGCCTAGAACAGGCTTTTTCTTTTTTTCTTCCTGGCGATAGGCCACCTCCTGCACGTTAGGCTGGTTAACAAGATCACCGAGTGTGATATTGTTAAGAAATTCGTGGATGCGAGTACTCAGGTCTTCCCACAGATAATGGGTAAGGCATCGGCTGTCTTTATCACAGTTTTTCTCGCCACCACAACGCGTTGCGTCAACGGTTTCATTGATTGCGGTCACGATTTCTGCTACGTGGATATTATCTGGTTCGGTCGCAAGACGGTAGCCACCGCCTGGCCCACGTGTACTCGTCACCAACCCTTTGCGCCGCAGGCGGGCAAACAATTGTTCCAGGTAAGAAAGTGATATTCCCTGCCGACCTGCTATGTCAGAAAGCGTTACTGCTCCCCTTTCATAATGGATGGCAAGGTCAAGCATTGCCGTTACTGCATAACGGCCTTTAGTCGTCAGTCTCATAGTGATAACCCGTGTTTTGGATACCGAAAATACCGAATATGTTTCGAGGTATGGTATAATTGCCAATTATCTAATACCTGACTATATTAGTCAAGTATTGTCATCACCTTCCTTTCCTCCAGTCTGGCCCTTATCGTCGCTCGTTTTACCACCGGAACTGAGTTCGTCAACGTCAAGCTTGGGCATATCATCCAGGCCATCAGCCAATCCGGCCTGCTCCAGCTTTCCATCGATTAAATTAATCCGCGAATCAACGGCATGTAAATGCTCCAGTATGCGATTGACCGCCTGCGCAACAGGGTCTGCAGAGTGTTGCGTTTCACCGTAAGCAGTAAACCCTATTTTCTGAGCCTGTTCCTTGCTTCTATTTGCGTATTTGTCACCCGCCTCGGTAACAATATGACCGGGGATCCCGACTACAGTAGCCATGGCCGGAACATCTTTGACCACGACTGAATTGGAGCCTATTTTTGCACTGGCACCAATTGTTATCGGCCCAAGCACCTTGGCACCGGCACCAATGACAACATTATCCTCCAGTGTCGGGTGACGTTTACCTTTATCCCAACTCGTTCCGCCCAATGTAACACCATGATACAGCGTACAGTCATTACCAATTTCTGCCGTCTCGCCGATCACCACACCCATACCGTGATCAATAAAAAAGCGGCAACCAATGCTGGCACCTGGATGAATTTCAATCCCAGTCAACCAGCGAAAAAGATTGGATAAGACCCGCGCCAACCATTTGAGTCCGTGACGCCACAGGAAGGAACTCATGCGATGCCCCCAGAGTGCATGCAAACCCGGGTAGGCCGTCAGCACTTCGAGTGTATTCCTGGCTGCAGGATCACGCTCGAAAACACATTCAATATCTTCTCTTAGTCTTTGTAACATATCATTTAT
Source organism: Gammaproteobacteria bacterium (assembly GCA_013150915.1). Lineage (GTDB taxonomy): Bacteria > Pseudomonadota > Gammaproteobacteria > BMS3Bbin11 > BMS3Bbin11 > BMS3Bbin11. Next base: position 26,611 of record JAADJE010000079.1, on the reverse strand, counting down.
TTTGTGTTTTTTTACCGCTATTATACCAGTTTAATTTTTCATGCAACTTGACAACATGTCCAACAATAATCAAGGTTGGCGCTTTTATTTCATACAGCCTCACAAGCTCCGGCAGACTGTCAAGATCACCAATATAAACCTTTTGCTCCGGTGTTGTGCCTTGTTGTATTAGCGCTGCGGGCGTAGTTGGTAGCATGTCATGCGCTATCAACTCCTTACAAATGATATTGACTGCCTGCAGGCCCATATAGAATACAATGGTTTGATTAGGCTGGGCCAGGGCCGACCAGTTGAGATTGCACGTGCCGTCTTTAAGGTGCCCAGTAACAAACGTGCATGCCTGTGAGTAATCCCTGTGAGTCAGAGGAATGCCGGAGTATGTTGAGCAACCAGAAGCCGCCGTTATTGCGGGGACCACCTGAAAAGGGATCCCTTCTTCCATCAGACCCTCTATCTCCTCGCCACCACGACCGAATATGAATGGGTCACCACCCTTCAAACGCAACACACGGTGCCCCTCTTTCGCCAACCGGATTAGTAACTGATTGATATCTTCCTGTTGAATAACATGGTTATTACGCTCCTTTCCCGCATAGATGCGTTCTGCATCCCGACGCACCATATCCAGAATCGGTTCAGACACCAGTCGGTCATATACGACGACATCGGCCTGCTGCATCAAGCGCAGTGCACGGAATGTGAGTAAATCTGGATCACCCGGACCGGCCCCCACCAAATAGACCTGCCCAACATCATCCTTTGGTAAGCCCGCCTTACTAATTTTTTCTGTTAGTACCGATCTCGCCTCGTCATCACGACCGGCATAAACCAGCTCTGCAATATGCCCCTGTAATACGCGTTCCCAGAAATACCGTCGGGATTCAATATTGGTAAAGCGCTCTTTTACGACTATACGGTATTCCTCTACCAGACTGGCCAGACGACCCGTGGCAGAAGGAATAAACGATTCCAAGCGCCCACGTAGCAGCCGTGCCAGTACGGGTGAAACACCCCCGGTTGATATAGCAATCTGCACCGGCGAACGATCAATGATAGATGGCATAATAAAACTGCACAGCTCTGGATTGTCTACAACATTAACCGGAATACCCATACTCTGAGCGAGAGATGAAATGCGTTCATTTACCTTACGGTCATCAGTAGCAGCGATGATAACAGCCTGATTGGTGATATCTGGATTTTCAAAGTCACGCTCGTGATGAATAATTTTATTTTCTGCCACTTTTGCAACAAGCTCATCACAGAGACCAGGTGCTATAACCGTTATGTTGGCACCGGCCTTATCTAGCAGTGCCACCTTTCGAGCCGCAACACGCCCCCCGCCGACAACCAGGCAGTCACGTTCTTTTATGCTTAGAAATATGGGTAAAAAATCCACATCGGGCTCCCACTGAGCATACACTGAATAAATAACCGGGCGATTCTATCAAAGACCGCAGGACAGCTCTATAGTTTCTGGATATATCGGAAGAACCCATGGCTATTCAATAATATGCAATACAAATACCCTGCTCTGCATAATCCTGCTTTGTTATATTGCAAGTCTCTGAGGCAATCGCGAGCATTTTCTTCTGAATGGCAACGTGACCCTTACAGCCGCACTAACGGCAAAGCGCGGCAATCTCTTTTTACAGTATCGGGCACACAAGATTGCCGTGCCATTTCACCCCTCACAAAAACGAATCAATTAAAACCCTGCTTTTGCATACCATTCCTTTGCCTTTTCAACATCTTTCTCAACACCATTGCCTTCTTCGTAGATCATCGCCAGAGTAGTCTGTGAGCCAGCCAGGCCCTGATCTGCCGCCAGGGCGAACCATTCAACCGCTTTTTCCATGTCCCTCTCTACACCATCCCCTTCCATATACATAAAACCCATGCCGTGTTGCGCGATAGCATGACCTTCCTCAGCCGCCTTGAGCATCCACCTTACTGCAGTTGCCGCATCATGACCAACACCCAGACCATTCTGGTACATAATCGCTACCCGGTGCATGGCTTCCGTATTGCCACTTTCGGCCAGTGGTGATAGAAATCGCATAGCCGTTGAAAAATGCTTGGACTCAAATGCCGACATGCCACTGGCAAAATCAATGTCATCCTGATCATTCATAAATTACCCCGAAAATATCTATCCTATAACACCCCGAATAATAACAGATTGTATTAATCGGATATTCCCAATAAACGTATGGCCACTAAAGCAAAAGGAAGACTTTTCTCGCCACAGGACACAAATTCCACAAAGAAAGATCTTTTTTTGTATTTAAAAAAACCAGCGGCCAGCGCTCAGTCTGACTCAACATTCTAGATAGCAAACCCACTGAAATATTAACAATTTACACACTCTTTCCTCTGTGCCCTCTATATCCTCTGTGGTAAATAGTTCTTCAGATTCACTGAATGTTCCCGACTAAGTACAAAATTCCAACTGGACAAAATACCCATTTTAGGTCAAAATAAGGGTTTAATTATTTACTAAATTATACGAGATGCGCAGGCTCAGGTCGCTCTCAAACTATTGATAACGTATTTAAGGATATAGGGGATTTTTCATGAACAAAGAATATTATGATGCGGTAGTCAAAATGGAAGCAATGGGTGTTAACAACGAATACATCCAGGGTTGGCAAGGTGGCTATTTGTGTAATGTGAAGCGTGAAGAGCAGCGCCTGACCGAAGCCTACGAAGCCGGCTACGACGATGGCCTGGAAAAAACCCAGGACAACTTCAACAACTGGACAAATTAAAATCGATTCAGTACAGCTGAGTATCCAAAATAAAAAAAGGGGGCGTCATACGCTCCCTTTTGTCGTCTGCCGCATACTCCCCACTATCAGTTAGAAAACCTCCGATTAATTCTAAAAACTCGTTATTGTACACAGTGGGTATTTTCTACGGTCAGGGGCAGGAAAGTGCAGCAACCTTATATAATATAGTCTGTCACTTATAGGTAATTTCGTTACCGCATTCTTCAATGTTGTTCTATACGAAAACCCTTTAATCTTCTGGCAACAAATTGGCGATTCCTCTCTTCAATGTCTTGATCGCATCCGGGGCTTCAATATCAATAATCTGCGTCGTCACCCATTTTTTCTGGCGTTCACCCATAACAGCCGTCACACTTTCACCAAAATACCGTAACATTGGGAATGATGGGCCACTTTCATTACTGTAACTGAACCTTGCATACTCGTTCATGCGCAAGTTCAGGGTGTTAATCAAATCAGGCTTGTATTCTCCGTTGCCGAGAAAGTCTTCCATATTGTCTTGCATCGTTCGCGCCATCGCCTTTGCCATCGCAGAAATAAATATACGGCGTTCTTTTTCATCCATACGGTCAAACATCAAGCGATCGGTGATATGAATAAGAAAGGCGGCGAATTCCCAGATAATCGCCAGACGCTGTACCTGTGTATCCGTCTGAAAATCATTATTTTCAAGTTCCAAAACAGCCTGGGTACATATCCGCCAGGCAATAAAAGCAACAACACCCGCTATCTCTTCCGGCGAACGATCGCGGTTTTTTGCGCTCCACTTACTACGAATTCTCACAATAGACTCCTGTTATTCTTTTTACAATATGAAACGCTACGCTTGTATTCTACAATAACTACTACCGTTGATGAGTATACCGGCACAGGTTGTGTATGGAATTAGAATTGAATAAATTGCAGCAGCATGTACAGCATAACTGCCATATTTCTGATGCGACCCATGCAGGGAGCTACACGCTTTGCATTTACCTGCTAAAAATGCGTGAGTACTACCGCTGGGAGCATGCTCTTGGCTTCGATGATCACATTGATAATGACGACATTGGCAGCTGGCTGACAGAGCGTGAAACTCTTTGGGAGACCCTTGAAAAAATGCCATTCAAGCACCTGAGTATTGGGGATGAAAACTATGAGCCTTTTGATATTGATGGGATTAACGGCGCGCTGCAAAATGAAGATCTCGTCTACAGTGCAGGTTACATATTGCACGGGAAACCACATTTTTTTCTTGCCGACCTTATTGATATTCATCAACATGGGAACTATCGGATTATCATCACCGGGAAAGAACATGCACGCGAGCTGTCTGCGCCCCCCGCCCTGAGCCAGGGCAAAACTATTTTTATCCGCAGTGAGTCATTACGTCGAACCGTATGGGAAAAGGTAGAAGAAAGCCTGTGGAACAAACAGCAGTCTCCCCTAGTTCGTGCCATTGCCTGTTATGATTTTGAGAACGATTTGCAGGAGAGCCTGAAACAGTTATGTGACAGGGAGACTAAAACCCTGGTTGCACACGAAATAGGTGAAATCATGGCTGGAAATCAGCTCGGAGATACATGGCAGAAAATGATCAGCGTGACGGACCATCTCCCGCTTGAGCTAATGTTACGCTCAATCAGGGATAACCTGGCAGACTGTCTGATGACCATCCCGGATATCGTTGAGAACATTGAACCTGCCCAACTGCATTTTTATATCGCCAATATCGGAAATATGCGGAACGCCCTGTTTCCTGCCCTACGCGTAGCCTATGACAAATGGCTAGAAGATGACTCAACAGACCCTCTTGAAAAGATAAGCCTGCAAGGTCAGGAACATTGGTTATCTGTAGCAAATCATCTTCAGGAATTATTTCAGAAAGAAGGTGAAGTAGACACGGAAAAATTCCAGGATTTTATTGAATCCAGGACACTTTAAATACAAATGGGATAGCAGCATGCCGGTGCGAATTCATTCACAGCAAACGGTTAAAATGAGTTTTTCTTCATGCCATTGTCTGAATAAACCTGAATGATAAACATGACACACTGAACCAATGCTAATCTTTGCCCCACGGGAAAACCTTTAGGCCCCTAACGTATCCGCCCCTAACGTCCCCTCCAGCAGCAGTAAATAGTCTGTATTTTGAACAAAACTCAATCGCTCGCGGGCCTTAGCCAGACGATCCGTGATTTTCATTTCTTCTACCACATCCGCATAACCAGGCTGATTAATAAATTCCTCCAGGTAAGCGATATGACGCTGCCAAAGACTGGTCTCTCTATTCTGCCTGGCCCTGAGACGTTCCTGATACCAGCCTGATTGCAGCAAATAATCACGCGTGAACATGGCGCGAATATCCGGATCTTGTACCTTCTTACCCTGATACTCCCCTTCTACCATGATATACAACAGAGCTCGCAGTGGTGGACAGGCATCTTCAACACTTCCATCATCCAGATATTGCTGCGCAACATTGCGCTGTGCCTCGACAATGTTATCGATGCCGTCGATAAACACCTCGATCCCCTGTGTCTCCGGTTTTAGTATGGCCTCAGTGAAGACGGCCTTGGGATTATCAAATATCTTGCCGAGGAAGCTGTGCACAAATCGATCAGTAATTCGATAACCCAGCCTGCTTGCCAACACCGTGCGACCTTCATGCTCAAAATCTTCCAGTGCCTCAAGATGACCATTATCTATCATCGTCTCAGGTTTGCGTTCCTCATACGATAGGCGGGACCAGATTTCCGGTATCAGCAGACTGATATCATGGTCTACCCTTACGTCCGGCCCAACATGTCCGGCTGAACTCGAATAACCGGCATAACCCGTCAGGATATAGGAAACAAGAGCATTATTGAGGTCTATCGTTGGACGCAGAGCATTAAAGGCGCCTTTGGTCAATGCACCTTCACTCCCCGCACCAGTGGTTGAGGGAGATTTACCGGTCAGGCTGCAGATAAAGTCCATAAACAGCTCCGGAAGTTCCTGATAATGAATCGGATTGTAAACAGCAAGTGGCCGCACACCCACTTGCGGTGGATTGTTGCGGCGGCCCGTTAAAATAGCATCAACCGGATGACAAATGGGTTGATCCAGTTTCAATTTACGGTGGAAACGTGCCCCCATTTCTGCAATATAGCTGCGGATGGGATCGGTTAAATCTTGTCTATCCTGTAGATATCGGGGATTCTTACTGGGCTTGCCGTCAATTAGCCTCGGGTGTGCCGATGAGACGACGTAGCCCCCATCATCCTCATAGGCCTGCTGCAAGCGCGTCTTCATTGGTGCTGTAAAATTTTCGAATGTCAAAACATCTTCGACTACCTCGGCCAGCTTTTCGCCCTTCAGTGGCTCGTAGTTAGCAAGATAATTACCCGATTTTGCGATATCGGCTTCTGCCTGCTTATCAAAACCGGGAATAATGGCATCATCCGGGCGCTGAAATAACCGGTATTCACAATTCGTCACCAGTTTCACACTGTGATCACCGCGCGCACTGTTCTGACAGCCTTCTATGCATCTTGCTGGGACAACAATAGATGCGGTTATATCATCTTCTTTCTGTATTTTCTCAGTGGCAATAAAATCCTGCCTGACCTTGAAAATGCGCCATTTACCGGCCTCATCAAAACCCATACGAAGGTAAGAGGCAATAATGCGGCGATCATAAATTTTTACCTCGTGCCCTGCCGCACCGTCGATCTCATCAACAGAAATATAGTCGCGCCAGTTTTCTCCCCAGCTATCACGATAGAAACGTTTGATGATAAATACTAGCGCCAGAATTCTCGGTGGAATATCCGCTAACCACTCATTGTATTCATCCTTATAGCTCGGCGAGGGAGTCAGTAATTTTATGACAGAACCAAGACTGCGCCTGCGGCTGATGGGTCGGCGCTTGGGGTCTTTGTCCTCATGTTCAAAACCCGGCTTGTACCGGTCACGAAAATCATGCAAGTAGATTTCCTCAACACGGTCCAGATCAGTCTGTAAATCGTCGACGAACAACGAACCATATATCACAGTGTCATCGATTGATTTGGAAATTTCAGATTTACCCCCACCAGAGACAGTACAGGGTTTGTGACACAGTGTGCCTTCTGGATCCGTTCCTATCAAGCGCCAGGAAGGCGCGCTGGGGTGCTTGTGCATTTCAACCTTATAACCGTTTGGCTGAATATAGGTTTTCCCCGGCTGAAGACGAATGGTCTTCGTTTCGCCATCGACTTCCCACTGAATAGTCTGTGCCTCGAGATCCATGCGCAAATCCTGATGAACATAGATTACATCAGGAAATTTTTTATCGATACCATAGCCCTCAGGCTGCAGTTCCATAATCGAAGCATAGCGTTCGACCACGTCCTGAAAGCTGTAGCCCAGCTCACGTGTTCGGGAGTCCACACCGAATTCAATACCGTGATTCCGTCGTGGGAAAGCCAGTGCACCACCGGCATGCTCCTCTTCCGCCAGACCAAACAGATTGGCTGCAAAACCAATCTGTGTTTTCACTTCTTTTTTACAATAACCGTAATAATTATCGGCCAGCAGGGTAACGATGACCCCGTTTTCATCACGTGCGGTAATTTTGAACGGCATACCATTGTTATACAATTCACCCTCGTCCTTCCAGCACATCTCCTCATCACGTTGACGTGAATTCGCCTCATCATAATGTGGCAGCCCGACCGACTTCTTTGTTAATTGTGGAAGATGGGGGGCAAGGATGATGCAGCCGGTATGCCCGGTCCAGTGTTCGACATCCAGAGCAGCATCAAACTCTGCAAGAAACGGGTTGCCGCCATTACCAAATATGGACTCAACAAAGTCCAGATTACTGACCAAATTGCCGGGTGCGAAGAAACGTATTTCCAGATTTTTTTCGGCGTCCTGTGCCGGGACTTCAGGGCAGACTACCGGGCGCAATAACAAAGAAATAAACATCATTGCCGGATTTTCGAGATTGGCTGTAAAAGGAATTTTGAGCAACTCATTCGGCGGAGATAATGCGGCCTTCAGTAATAGCGCAAAAGATTCAAGGGGCACCGCCTTTTTATCCCCCGGGATAGGTAAACCGCCTTCTGCAATGTGGAAGGAGCCCTCGGTAGTACGCCTGTCACTGGCAGGATTATGCAAAACACCCTGCTTAACACGGTAACTATTGACGATATCCGAGTGAAATTCATCTTCACCCAACGGTATGGATAATTCCCTTGCAACACCATGGCGGTCAAGAACAAAGGTCATACCGGGTAATCGTGGTATCCGATCCGCAGGTAAATCCTTCAGATAGTGCTCTAAAAATGACTGAATCCTTTGATCAGAGGGGCAGAAATAATCGGTTAGCAAGCGGTTTTTTTCCCGGTAACTTTTCAATAAATCCTGTGCCGTGTGGAGAAACTCCTCATTATCACCGGCGACGATCGGTTGACCGGAGGATGCCAGCTTCAGATTGATATAAAGTTGCAGCTTCTGACGATCTTTTCCCTCGTCTCTCTCTTGCTGCGGCCTAAAACCAATGGAACGTTCTAAATCCATATTTTCTCCAAAAGAACCCACTTCATTTCTTTTAATCTGCTTTTTCATACAATAACTACTGACGCACTCGTTCATTAGATAACGGCCTGAGTATCAAGTTATCCCCGCGCTGTGTGAATTCAATTCTCTTCAACACACTCATACCCAGTAATACTTCTCTGCCTTTCAGGCCCGGATTGATACTGGCCCGAACATTGTTCACCTTAATCGGGCCAATGGACACACTGCTCAGCATTGTTGAATAGGCCTTCACCGTTCCATTTGCTGTTTTGTAGTACTTCTCAGGTCCTCTGACCAGAGATAATCTATTGGCTACATTCACAGGGATAGCCACATCACTGGCACCTGTATCAAGCAAAAAACGCACATCGACCCCGTTCATTTTACCACTGGTCACGTAGTGACCATAGCGATTGCGCTTAAGAACCACCTCAGTCACACCGGATTCATCGACCCTGCTGTAGACCGACTGATTGGGGTTCTGCTCCTTATCGAGAAAATAATTGAAATATAGCATTAACATGGCAAAACCCAGCAGCCAGGCTGAAAATATCATCCACTTACCGATCCGGTGATTGCTCTTTTGTCCAGAATTGTTCATTTACTATTTTAGAGATATCCCTGGTCTTCCATGGACCTCCACTCGGCACGATCGCTTAGTGGATACTGTTAGAGAATCGCTCCCATGACGGCGCTCCTGGAAAAGATCACTGGGCCACCGTATGATCCTTGAATGGCCGGTGAGCCACTAGATTGCGCTTTTGTTGCAGACTTAACATTTTTATCTGGATTTCACGGCGTAATGCCTTGCCCTTATTTTCAGCCTGCTCAGTATAAACGAGTTTCACGGGTGATCTTGAACGGGTATATTTCGCCCCCTTGCCTTTATTGTGCTGCGCAATCCTTGCTTCAAGATCGTTTGTAATACCGGTATAGAGACTATTATCGGTACATCGCACAATGTAGACCGTCCAGATTTTAGTTTCTGGGTTCAGCTGTCAACCCCGGAAATAACATGCTCATTCATGTCGCCAGTGACGGACAGGTACAATTCCGTAGTCCCCGGTAGTCGATTCAGAATATAGGCAGACAACATTATGCCAGTCTTTTGATCATCAATATTCAATGCCGTCAACAATTTATCTGCAACGATCTGACAACGCTGCAGCTGATCAGGTTTTTCAACCCATATCTGGCTCATCTGCCAACCCTTATTCATATCATTATCCAGATAGCTAAAGAAGTCTTCTGCATCTGTCACGACGGAATCCGGGATTTCAACCGGATAGGTTTGGTCTTCCAGGAAAACTTTAAGTATCATAAGGATTCACTTTTTATAAAATTCAAACTGTCCTATGTTACTACGCATCAAGGATCTCATTCCATCAGATAAACTGGCGATTGTAAGAGAAATCCTGGATTCAGCCCAATTTGTCGATGGCAAGTTTTCTGCTGGCAAGGAAGCTGTCAGTGTTAAAAATAATGAAGAACTCCCGCAGGATCATCCTGAAATGGGAAAACTCAACACGATTGTCATGGGACACCTGGTGAATCATCCGACATATAAATACGGTGTTCTACCGCATCGGATTGCCGCTCCATTTTATGCCCGCTACAGGGCTGGCAAACAATATGGCAAGCATGTAGATGACCCGATTATGGGGATTGGAGACAGTTACCGCACAGATGTATCCATCACCGTGTTCCTCAATGAACCCAATGAGTATGAAGGTGGAGAATTAACGATCTCAAGCCAGCACGGTGAAATCAGAAATAAGTTCTCTGCAGGCGATGCAATTCTTTCATAGAAGCATCGTCCGGGTGCGATTTTTTCAGAGATAAACCGCTATATAAAACACAATCTCGAACCGGGACAGTGCGGCTACAGAAAATTATTACGGCCCCCTGGTCTCTCCCATATAAAAGGCCGCATATGCGGCCTTTTTAACAATGCTGTGTTTCCTGAACTACCGCTTTGAACCTCGTTCTTTATGAGCATCGTTCATTACCTCAAGGGCAATGTCATTATAAGCATCAACGTAACCGTCAAAAACACTGCCTGATTCAGGTGCGTAATATTCTTTTGGGTCAAAACCGTTCTCACGCTCGTTTTTAATAAATTCTTTCTGCATATCCAGCATTTCCTGGATTTTTTCCTGCTTCGTGCTCATTTGATCGTCCCCATTGAGTAATCAATTACGTATTAGTGGCGTAAATATAGCTCATTTGTATTTGTTTACACTATATCCCAAAGGGGTTAGCTTGGCGCCAGGCCGCCCTTTCCTAAGTGGATAAGGTATTTAACAAGTACTATTAATACCCTCCTTTGCGACGACTCTCAGGCAGTCCACCGATGCGACCCGCCTGTTTGCTTGGACCACCGGGAAACAGGTCAAACAATTCCTTGGAACTTATTTTCTCACCCCAGATCTTGCCCATATCTTTATTCATGTTGCGCGTATTTGGCTGGTTTCCACCATTTTCAATGAATTCTGAACGCAGGTATTTAACCACATCCCAATGACGGTCCGTCATCTCGATGCCTTCATCTTCAGCAATATACACACCGAGATTTTCGCTCCAGTCATTAATATCAGTGAGATACCCGGTTGCTGTTGTATCAATAGTGTTGCCTTCAAACTCAATTGCCATCATCTGCTCCTGTTTCGTTAGACTGTTCAAATATAACCAAACTATAATATTCTCGGTTACTTAGGTCTTTTCGTCAATTAGTCTGTTTTATCCGGGCATAAAAAGTACCTTGAATCATCAGGATTCCTTGGCATGTTTAATCCCTTTGTGGGGCATAAATAGGCCACAACCCAGTAGACGCCCCTCTCCGATACCCACCTCCTCTAGTCTAATGGCTTCCATCGGCTCCAGATCAGCAACCATTAGACTGCGTGTCGTGATCTCACCGTCAGGCACTCTAAATGACTGCGTTTTACCGCTAAGTAATTTTCGTGGAGAGATACCGAGTTTTTTCAGTTCTGCGACGGCGTCCTTCAAAAACTCTTCTTCACAAATATCGGGCCGAGTAAGGATATAACGAGAATACTGCACTTCATATAAACTGAGTAACTTTATGGAAGACCGGCCTATTTTCAATTGCATACCGGCCACATCTAATGTCTTATCTTCTAGCTTCAGCGCATCCTCAACCCGTAAAGCGGGCACACGCAGTGTCAGCCTTGTTCGCCTGCTGAGGTGTATAAGCGAATCTGCTTCTTCAGGCCTGTTCCAGCCATTCATGGATTCAGCACCGTGTATATGGTGTATGCCGACATACCGTTCATCAGCAAGCCAGGGCAATATTCCCCTGATAGCCTGACTCAATTCCCAGACGTGATCATTAACCAGGCATTTACAATCGAGTTTGAAACTCAGATCGACAACATCGTCAGGAATCTCGAGCTTGCTCTCTTTATTGGCGTTTTCAGTCCAGTACATACCGGGGAACCTCTGATAAATTATGCCAGAGTCTCCCTACCCCCTGGAAGTAAAAGATGCCTCGAGTTGTTCTTCCCAGTTATCGGGCGTATCAAAAAAAGGGGGCTTGACATCCATACGAAAAAACATCTCACGCTTTCCACCACCATTTTTCACGACAGCGATTAACTCGTCAAAGGATGTCAGTTCATTATTCTGTAACAATACTTCACTTAACCACAACATCCTTATTCCTCATGCTTTATCAGTAAATGGTGCTATTTTAAACGATTTCAAATGAAAAACTACCAGACAAATCATCGCTGGATTGTGTGCTTATCCAGTTATTCATCACTCGATCCGTGTAAGGGCATAATACTTCCCAGAAAAGCAATCAATTCTTTCGCATGCCGCTTGATCTTGCCGATAGACTCGTGCCCTCCGCCTTCAATTAAGAGCAATTCAGGCGTTTTGTCTTTTCCATTTTCACGAATTAGATACACATCGGCTACCGGGACAGTCTTATCCGCTGTCCCATGTACCAGCAGCACTGGGCACTGGACATAACGCAATCTATTCATTGGTGCAATATCATTAAAACGATGCCCTATCACCCATTCCACGTAGCGCAGCACCCATGATTTAATAATTTCCGGTATCCAAAAACGGTCAAGATAACTGCGCATCATTGGATCCGGGTGGGCAAAGGCAGCGATACTAACGACAGCACAGATATCATTACGCCGTGAAGCGACCAGTAACATAGCAGCAGCTCCCACGGAATGCCCCAGCAGGGCCAGGCTCGCTACTGACTCTTTCTTATGTATTTTGAGCCACTCGATAGCGGCATCTGCATCTTCGGCAAATCTTGGCATGGAGGAAAAACCTGCCGAGTCACTTCGTCCATGATTACGTGCATCCAGTAATAAAACATTTAATCCAGCCCTGTGCAGTGGGGTGACCAGGGGCAGCATTAACTCCGCATTACCGCCCCAGCCATGCAGGATGATAATGCTTGAATCAGAACCTGCCACAGGTAGCCACCAGGAAAATAGTTGTTTCCCTGCAACGCTGGGAATCCAGGCTTCCTCATACGCTATATCATAATCTTCGGGGCTGCCACGCTCGACCCGTCGCGGTGCTCGAAAACCGAGATGAATCGCTAGCAGGCTTGCCGCGAATACGGCGACTATTATCAAAAGTATTGCAAGAAGAAAAATTATGGAGATTTGTCCTTTTTCATTTCAAGACGGGTCTTTTCCGTTAGTTAAACAACCAGTGCAACAGCGGGATCCATCGTTAAGTCTCTTTTTAAGGCAACGCTGTAAATCGGTACAGTCTACTGATTATGACCACAGCCAGTAGCGGGATGTCTCACCGCCCCTTTAAACAGCGGCAAGCCTTCACGCGGGTCTTCCATTAACTTCTCCATATAGGGTGTAAGTAAGCTTTCAACCTGTTCTCTAGCGCTGATTAGTACTGCATCACCACCCTCCGTGACCGGCCAGCGCATCTGAGTCAGTTCAGGCTCGATAACGATCACCACAGAACCACAACCACAGGGGCAGCGATGGAAACTTAGGGGTTGACCGGTAAGGTACCAGGGCTTTACCCGGAATAGCAGACGGTTAATGATTTCCAGCATCGCCCAGGAATCCTTCAGTGCCTCGTTAAGGTCCTTCTCTACACCAAAGACCTGCGATACATGATGCACGATAACAACATCCAGATCATACTTGCAACAGATAGCATCCGTCGGCGCGAAGTCAATTAATGCTCCATCGCAATAATACTGGCCTTTTATTTTTTTAGGCTCGTAAAGAATGGGCATCGCTGCGCTGGCAACCATACGCGGGGCCAGCTCACCTTCTGAAAAAATTTCCTTCTTGCCTGTAGTCAGATTAACCGCCAGTGTCTGAAACGGATATATGCATTCCTCAAAGGTATTTACAGACAGGTTTTCCAGCGTAAATTGTGTTGCTGCAGAGGTATCAGATAATCCAGTATAACCGCGGCCCTTGTGTGCAGCCATCTGCCAGAAAAATTGGAGAACTGAATCGGGTGTCCAGAACGACTGGCTATCGACAACCGCCAGGCTTTTACTCCAGCTCTCCATTGACGTTCCACTGGCAAAGAATCCACCAACCAGGGCACCGGCACTGCAGCCGACACTGGCATGAACCGGAATACCCAGTCCCTGAATCGCCTGCATGAAGCCCGTGTGTGCATACACGCCCCGTATACCGCCGGAGCTAAGGACAATACCAATGCGGGCGGATCCTGACATGCTGAGGCTCCTCTAGGGAAGCACTGAACAAGTCTGGTTGATAAAATTTTTGGACAGCAAGATCATAATCATGACGTATTCGACACTTCCCTGAAGTACTGCTGATTCAGTCATGATGACCTGAACAACACTTTCCCCCCTTATCACCATTTTTCCTGGCTTTCATGTTCACCATATTATAAAGGGGCACCCAGATCAATGCGAAGTACCAGCCATAGGCCCAGGCTTCTACCAACCCGATCAGAAAGCTTTTTACGCTAATCCATTCGAAACCGGGGAATAAACTCTGCCATGTAGTATACATGGCGTATTGAGGAAACAGCAGATCAAAGCTAACGCATAACGTAAAAGTAATCGCCAAAAACAGGCTGCTAGCATGGCCGACAGCCGATAATGATATTCGAGTTTTCATTTTTCACCTCCAGCGCCCACAACGGGCATATTAAGTAAGGGTTGTTGACCCACGTCCTCTTTCGTCGGGATGGGTGTAGATATCATCCCTGCATAACGGTACGGGTTGTGATTGATGACGGTGGCCAACGAGCACCTGATGCAGACCAATGCTGCCCTCATCAAAGTAGTACGCACAACCGGCCATATATAAACGCCATAGACGATACGTCACCTCACTGGAATGGTGTATTGCCTGTTCGCGATAGTGTTCCAGGTTCATTACCCATTTGCGCAGAGTGAGCGCATAGTGCCTGCGTAAACTTTCTACATCCAGTGTTTCAAAACCGGCATTTTCCATCGCCTCGACAACGGTACTGATGCGGGCCAGTTCACCGTCTGGAAAGATATAACGATTCATGAAACATGTCAGAGGTGTACGCGCCCAACCGGTTTCGCTGGTAATGCCATGATTGAGAAACAGGCCATCCGGTTTCAGCACACGCTTAATTTTATTGAAATAGGTCGGGAAGTTTTTGATCCCTATATGCTCAAACATTCCAACACTGACCACACGGTCATACTTGCCTTCATCGGACAGGTTCCGATAATCACGTAATTCAATCTGTATCTGTTCCTGTAGACCTTCGTCTCGCACCCTGTTTGTCGCAAAATGATACTGTTCTTCGCTCAGTGTTATGCCATGAACACTAACACCATAGTGGCGGGCAGCATGTATAGCCAATGCACCCCAGCCACAACCAATATCGAGTAGAGTTTGACCCGGCTGTAAACGTAACTTTCGGCACAGGATATCCAGTTTATCAATCTGGGCATCCGTAAGAGACTGACTTTCATCATGGAAATACGCACAGGAATATACCATCTCAGGATCGAGCCAGAGTCGATAGAATTCATTACTGACATCGTAGTGGTGTGCGATACTGGCTTTTGAATTGTGGTGCGCGGTCAGTTTAGCTCGCCACTTTTTAATCGAGCTATTCCTGTTCTGTCTGGGCAACCGCAGAGCCATGAACAGCAGCTTTAGTCGAGTCCCCAGTGGTAGATCCTGACCGCTCAAGTGCGTCCTGAGATCAAACAAAGACTCAAGATCGCCTTCCACATCAATCTCGCCAGTCAAATAGGAATCCGCCAGTCGCAATAAATTGCGGTGAAGTATCATGTCTCGTAACGTGGTGGGTGTCCTGAAAATAATCGTGCAGGGCGCGTTAGACGTTCCATATGCCAGAGTACCGTCCCACAACCTGATGGCGACGGGGCCGGTATATCCAGTCATAATCACAGCGATAATTTCCCTACCGAGTTTTGCGTTACTGTCTGACGATATTTCGGCTGAGCTACCTGGTACCGCAATATCCACAAGGGGTTCCAGCTTCTTCTCTGAATTAACCATTTTAGTGCCTCCTCGCTTACCAAAACTAAATTCAACGATCCTCTATTCGCCTTCTTTCAAGTCTACAACCTGTACGTCAGGCATAGGTCAAGCTTGTATAATACTTTTTTCAGGAAAGATTGTAGAATAGAAAATGAAAGTACAATAAATCGTTTCAAATTACCTTTTATGAGAGAAAGCCGTCACTCTGAGCGAGGCATGGCAATCTCTTTGGTTTAAATCAGTTGGTTAGAAATTATGTCGTCACGGCGTTCCTTCGTAATGATGATAAAATTAATCTCTAGCCACAAAAGGCCCTGTGCAGGCTGTCACAGACATTAACATTTTGAAAGAAGAATAAAAGAAAATGAAGAAAAATATCCTTATTATCGGCAATGGTTTTGCTTCGTTGTTTTTAATCGGCTACTTCCTGGCGCTGCCGATTTTCCCTTTCTTTACCGCTTTCTTCCGGAGGATATACTCGCGCTATAATATTACGCTAATTGGTAATGGCCAATTTGTCTACTTCCCTGCCATACCTGAATTTATCATTGGGAAAAAATCAAAGAAAGGCATCACTATTGATATTCGTCCCTTCCTGAAGCGAAGAAACATTCGTTTTATTGATGACAGAGTCATCGATATCCAGGATGATGGCCGAACCGTCCTCACAACAAAGGGCCGCTATACCAACGATGCTCTGTTCATTGGTATCGGCCCGGCATTCATGCTGGACGATATCCCTGGCACCCGTGAATATACTTATTCACCCTGCAGCGGGCCGGATACGATGGAAGCATTTGTAGAGAAACTAAACGCCCTCTCGGAAGGCATCATCTACGTCGGCTTCAAACTCAATAAACGTGATGGATTTGTCGCCGGTCGTGGTGGCCAGATGTATGAGTGTGCCACCCTGCTGGATTTTGCCCTGAAAAGAAGAGGTGTCAGGGACAAGTTTGAAATTCACCTGTTCTCTCCCAACCTTGAACCAGGCGCTACCGGTGCGATAACAGACCGATTGCAGGAACGTGGCATTATTCTCGACTATGGTTATGAGCCGGCAGCCTTTATTGAAGGTGGACTGCGGGACGCTGATGGTACAACCAGAAAGGCCGACCTGGTATTATTTACACCCGGCATTATCGCGCCTGAGTGGATAGGTAGTTCCTGCCTGCCTGTCTCCATCGGTGGGCATATAGACGTCGACAAATACGGACAGGTCAAAGGTCTCGAGTATGTATTTTCTGCAGGCGACTGCAGTAACCATGAAGCCCCCCCGCCCTGGGTTCCACATCAGGCCCACATGGCACAACTGCGTTCTGAATCAGCCGCTAAAAATATGAAATCTGCATTGAAGGGGAACGTCCCTTCCGATACCTATCGATTTGAACTTTCCTGCATTCTAAACATGGAGAATGACGGCATGTGGTTACACGCCGCCAGTGATGACAAACCGCCCTTCTGGGGTATTTTCCCCAAACATTCGAAGAAACTCATCACCGTTAAAAATATGTTTGAGCGTATTTATCTGTTTTATTTACGATACCTTTAACGTTGAAAGTATAAAGCTCAAAGAAAAACCTTTCGCCACGGGGAGCATTGCCCCCTTGTCTTTTCACTTTTTAGTTGTTTATAGATACCCGGCAATTTGTTTCGCGTACTTGCCCTCATGCCTTCGATGGCGTCAAGCCGCTGCCTGTACAGTTATACAATTACTGCAGAGGCCTGATCGAGATCCTCATATGACCTCCTTAAGCTTTTTTGACTTTTTCATAATCTCACTTAAATTCTGGCGCTGATGAGGTCGGGTAAAATCTAACAAGGGTCCGACCGGAACAATGCCAGTAGGATTGATTGTGAGATGACTGCCATAGTAATGGGCTTTGATGTAATCCATATCGACGGTCTCGGCCACACCCGGTTGCTGATAAAGATCACGCAGATAGCCCGATAGATTGTGATACTCCTCAATTCGGCGTAGATTGGTTTTAAAGTGGCTATAGTAGACCGCATCAAAGCGCAACAATGTCGTAAATAAACGCCAGTCTGCTTCGGTGGTTGTATCCCCTGTCAGGTAACGCTGCTTTGACAGGCGCTGCTCCAGCCAGTCCAAAGTACAGAATAACTCGGTAAAGGCCTTTTCATATGCCCCCTGAGTGGTGGCAAACCCTGCTCGATAAACACCATTGTTGACGGTGCGATAGATTCGTTCATTCAGTTGATCAATTTCAGCTTGTAGCGCCTCTGGATAATAATCATCGTAATTTTCGGTCAGAGGATTGAATACACTGTTGAGCATACGAATAATTTCTGCTGATTCATTATTGACTATCGTCTGACTTTGTTTGTCCCATAATACTGGAACAGTCACACGTCCAGTGTAATCACTGTTTGTTCGGGTATAGACCTCATGTAAAGTATGTAGACCGTAGAGGCCATCACCCCGTTCATTGAAAATCCACCCCTGTTCCATCATCAGTGGTTCGACGATTGAGACTGTTATAATATCTTTCAATCCCTTCAGCTGGCGAAAGATCAGTGTGCGATGGGCCCAGGGACAGGCCAGTGATACATATAAGTGGTAACGCCCTGCTTCAGCAGGAAAACCACCTTCACCACTGTTTCCTGCCTGGCCATCAGCTGTAATCCAGTTACGAAACAGGCTTTGCTGTCGGATAAACTCACCATGATGGCTTTTGGTGTCATACCATTGATCAGACCATTTACCTTTTACTAACAGTCCCATATTCTTATCTCCTGTCTGGGGAAATTCTGACTAAGTCATACAGTTTCCTTAATAACCCACTACGATTTCAAATTACGCACTATCAATTGGTCAAGAGACCAACGCCCTGCGCCTTGAATAAGTAACGCAACACTGATACCCAGCAAAGCCAAAGCAAATTCATATCCACTGTTAGTTAGAAAGAGTCCATTTGGCAGATGAACAGAAAAAATAGCGACCAGCATGGTAATGGCCAGCAACAGGGACGCGGGCCGAACAACCAGTCCCAGTAACAGAGCCAGACCGCCAACAAACTCAGCACCACCTGCCAAAAATGCCATCAGTATTCCGGGGACAAGTCCCATCGAAGCCATAAACTGACCTGTCCCCTCAAGCCCGTATCCACCAAACCAGCCAAACAATTTCTGCGCACCGTGTGCGGTAAAAATGATACCCGCTGTCAGACGTAATGGTAGCGTAGACGGCGCGTTTCCTGAATCAAGTATTTTATATATAGCATCGGTATTCATCTCTTTCTCCTTCATTATATTCATGGTATTTAATCTGTTTACGTGAGTATATGCTTGCTATTTTAAATAAAAAGTAATACTTTTTGATGAATATGTTCAATATTTTTGATTAATTATGAACCCACTCACTCTGGAAGCCCTGCAGGTACTGGATGCCATCGATCGTAAGGGGAGTTTTGCCTCTGCAGCAAACTCGTTGAACCGTGTGCCCTCGGCCTTGTCCTACACGATTCACAAACTTGAGCAGGGTCTTGGTGTAAGCCTGTTTCAAAAGCAGGGGCGTCGCTCGGTATTGACCACTGCTGGCCGGCATTTAATGCAACAGGGGCGAGAATTACTGACCGCCTCAGACACATTAGTGGACAGCACAAAACAGGTCGCAACCGGATGGGAACCACGACTGCGAATCGCACTGGATACCATTATTCCTGCTGAGATGATCCTGCCATTAATCAATCGGCTATATGAAATACAGCCTAATATTGAGATTGATTTAACAGAAGAAGTACTGGGTGGCACCTGGGAGGCACTCGACTACGACAGAGTCGACCTGGCAATCGGTGCTATCGGTAATGCTCCCGGTCACAAGGGGATACGTTGTTTCGACTGGCTTACAGTTAAGTCCGCTTTTGTCGCCACCCCGGGTCATCCAGTCTGTCGGCACCCCCAACCACTGAGTGACCGGATTGTTATGCAGTACCGTTCGGTAATCATCCGGGACAGTTCTCGCCACGAAGCCCCCCTTAGCCGAGGTATATTAAACAAAGAAAATTTTATCCATGTAGAAAACATGGAACAGAAAATTCAGGCACATCGATTAGGGCTGGGCATAGGATTTGTCCCTCACTTCCGCGTAGAACAATACTTACAGAAAGGTGAATTACTCAACCTGAGTGTGGAAAATCCTTACACTGAAGAACCACTACAGATTGGATGGAAAATGAGCAACCGGGGCCAGGCGCGTAATTGGCTGGTAGAGCGGCTTAAACTAATAAAAGTGGATGACTAGTCTGTATGACTAAGGTGAGTTTGATCCATATCAATGATAGATATGCAGGTGGCTTGTATATATAATCGTCCATGATTCAAGGCACCTGTCAATGACTGCAACATTTATTACTCCAACAAACCCAGATGAACCCGGACAGATAACACTGTCCCGTTATGTCAATACTTTTGGTCAGGCGATGTTGCGACGCTATGGCGAACGTGTGCATAAAATTGCAATTAATGCCGCCTTCACCTGCCCCAACCTTGATGGCAGTAAGGGCCGGGGTGGCTGCACTTTTTGTAATAATATCTCATTCAACCCCAATGGGCGAAAACCGTCTTCGATCACGGAACAGATAGCTGCCGGCCGACAGGTCATTCTCAAACGTACCAGAGCAAAAAAATATCTGGCCTATTTTCAGGCCTATACCAACACTTATGCCGACATCAACAGGCTCAGGAACCTCTATGATACAGCCCTGTCAGAGCCAGATGTAATCGGCCTTTCTATTGGAACTCGTCCTGATTGTGTGCCGGAATCGGTGCTGGATTTGCTGGCTGAATATCAGCAGCAAGGACATGAAATATGGCTGGAACTGGGGTTACAATCCTCCTTCGATGAAACACTTATTCGCGTCAACCGCGGCCACGGTTTTGCTGAATATAAAACAACCTTGCTGAATGCGCGCAAACGAGGCCTGCAGGTCTGCACACATCTCATCGTTGGTCTGCCTGGTGAAAACAAGATACATTGTAATGTTACGCTGGAGCGCGTACTGGAGCTGGGGGTGGATGGCCTGAAACTCCATCCATTGCATGTAGTGAAAGGGACACAGCTGGCTAATGAATGGCGACGCGGTGAGTATCAGCCGCTGCAGCTGGACGAATACATCGAGATCGCAGCAGATCTCATCCGTCAAACACCCGCAGAGGTCATTTTCCACCGTTTAACCGCCACTGCCGCCGCCAAAATACTGCTGGCACCTGACTGGTGCTCTAAAAAATGGCTGGTTCTCAACCGACTGACTGAAATCCTGCAACAACGCGCCTACACTTCGCCCTACACAGTGCAGGTAATGGCTGATTCCCCAATGGTGCTGCAATGAAACTTGTTTGCCCGGCAGGTAACCTGCCGTCACTGAAGGCTGCCGTTGATAATGGTGCCGATGCTGTATATATCGGGTTTCGCGACAGCACCAATGCACGTCATTTTGCCGGACTAAATTTTTCTAATACACAGATTGAAAAAGGGCTGCAATATGCCAGGGATCATCAGGTAAAGGTCTTCGTTGCCATCAACACCTATCCCCTCCCTTCTGATTTCACACACTGGCAAAAAGCCGTAGACAGGGCTGCTGAGCTGGGTGTGGATGCACTAATTCTGGCAGATATCGGTGTCATGGATTATGCGTGTGAGCGCTGGCCTGAGCTGAATCTTCACCTGTCTGTACAGAGCTCATCCACCAGCCACGAAGCGATTCGTTTCTTTGCCGAACAATTTGGCATCCGTCGGGCGGTAATACCCCGTGTCCTGTCAATAAAGCAGGTGGCCACATTAATAGAACACAGTCCCGTTCCGATTGAAGTGTTCGGCTTTGGCAGTCTCTGCGTCATGGTCGAGGGACGTTGCTTCCTCTCTTCCTATGTCACGGGGCAGGGCCCAAACAATTTTGGAGCCTGCTCTCCTGCCGCTTTTGTGCGCTGGCAGGAAACAGACAGGGGCCTGGAAACTCGCCTCAATGAAGTCCTCATTGACCAGGTAGGCAAAGGTGAGAATGCCGGCTATCCAACTGTTTGCAAGGGTCGCTTTGAGGTGATGGGAAAAACCGGTTACGCGATTGAAGCCCCAACCAGCCTGAATACCCTGCCGATATTGCCTGAACTATTGCGTATAGGTGCTGCAGCCATCAAAATCGAAGGACGGCAGCGCAGTCCTGCCTATGTCAAACAAGTGACCCGCATAATGCGTGAAGCCATCGATGCCTGTAAGGCAGACCCTGATAACTTCACACCAAAACAGGAATGGATGACACAGCTTGCAGCCCTGTCTGAGGGTACGCAGACAACGCTGGGGGCCTACGAGCGGACCTGGCAATGACCCCAGACACTCCTCCCATTGATAAAACCCGGAAACGCCTGTCGCTTGGCCCTGTCCTTTACTACTGGCCCGAGGATCAGCTACGCCGCTTCTATAACATGGCCGCAGAGTCAGTTATAGACATTGTTTACCTCGGAGAAACCGTGTGTTCCAAACGTCGGTCATTGAATACCAAGGGCTGGCTTGAGATCGCCGATATGTTGACCCGGGCTGGCAAGGAAGTTGTGCTATCGAGCCTCTCACTCATCGAGGCGGCCTCGGAACTGGCAACACTGAAAAGAATCTGTGCAAATGGACGTTTTCGTGTCGAAGCCAATGACATGGCTGCAGTACAGGTGCTGGCAGGCAAGTCTGAGTTTATCGCCGGCACAACGTTGAGCATCTATAATACACATACCCTGGAAAAGCTGGCCCATCTCGGTGTCGTACGCTGGGTCATGCCCGTTGAACAATCGCGTGATGTTCTGCGTATATTCCGTCAGAAAATGGAATCCAGCATGGAGATAGAGGTCTTCGCATGGGGACGTTTGCCGCTAGCCTTCTCGGCTCGCTGCTATACGGCCCGAAACCATAACCTGCCCAAGGATAACTGTCAGTTTCGCTGCCTCGATGATCCGGATGGGATTCTACTCCGTACCCGTGAAGACGATTCATTCCTGGTACTCAATGGCACCCAGACACAGTCAGCTCTGACCCATAATCTCGTAAATGAGATTAACGACCCGAACATTGACATCTTTCGTATCAGCCCACAGTCACAACATACCGGAGAAATCATCAAAATATTTCATGATTGCCTGATAGACCAGCAGAATATCGATCAGGCTGTGGCCGCACTGGAATCATTTATGCCAACCGGCCCCTGCAACGGTTACTGGTACGGTGAAGCAGGAATGCTGGCGGGTTGCAGCACATCATGACGCCACCTTTTAAATTCTTTCGGGACAGGCTCAAATCCTCACTGGAAACACGCGATAAACCGGTCTATAACGATCAACGAGAATTTCTTACAGCGTTGGAACAATCCGGCGACCTGAAAAGAATTCGCCAGCAGGTTAAACCACAACTCGAAATCACTGAGGTCTGTCATCGTACGCTGAAACAGGATGGGCCTGCCCTGCTATTCGAGAATACGGGTTCCCAAATGTCCGTCGTTGGCAATCTCTTCGGCAGTACGCGTCGGATCGCCCGGGCCATTGGCCTGAACGACATCCATGATTTACGTGAAATTGGCCAACAACTGGCCTTTCTGAAGGCCCCTGTATTACCGACCGGTCTCGGTGACGCGATGAGTAAGATACCGCAATTTCACCGTCTTACCCACGTTAATCCGAAATTCATTGATGACCCACCCTGCCAACAAGTGGTTATCGAGGGGAATGATGTTGATCTGGCACAGCTGCCCATACAGACCTGCTGGCCTGAAGATGCGGGACCCTTGATCAGCTTTGGCCTGGTTATTACCCGCGGCCCCACCAAAGCAAGACTGAATATAGGCATCTACCGACAGCAGGTTATCGGACGCAACCAGGTCATCATGCGTTGGCTGCCCCATCGTGGAGGCGCCATCGACTTTCGTGAATGGAAACAGGCACACCCTGGCAAGCGCTTTCCTGTTGCAGTCGCTATAGGCTCTGATCCCGCCACGACACTGGCCGCTGTCACACCGATACCGGACACAATCTCAGAGTATCAATTTGCTGGCCTGTTGCGCGGTGGCAAATCACGTGTTACACGCTGCCTGACACACGACTTACAGGTGCCGGCAACGGCCGAGATAATCCTCGAAGGTTACATCGAACCAAATCTGGTAATGGATGAAGGACCCTTTGGTGACCACACCGGCTATTACAACTCAGTGGAGAAATTCCCCGTCTTCACCATCGAGCGAATTACTCACCGGGATAAGCCTGTCTACCAGGCGACCTACATGGGCAAGCCCCCCGAGGATGAGCCCTCTATCCTGGCGGCTGCATTAAATGAAATGTTCATTCCGTTGCTTCAGGATCAGTTCCCGGAGATTATTGATTTCTACCTGCCACCCGAAGCCTGTTCCTATCGGCTTGCCGTCGTCAGCATCAAAAAAGCCTATCTCGGTCATGCGCGCCGTATCATGTTCGGTATCTGGTCGTGGCTACGGCAGTTCACCTATACAAAGTTTATTATTATCACAGACGATGACATCGATGTACGAAACTGGAACGAAGTGATATGGGCTATGACCACACGTATGGATCCGGTACGCGATACCGTACAGGTAGAAAATACGCCGGTTGACTACCTCGATTTTGCCAGTCCTGACTCTGGTCTGGGCTCAAAAATGGGTTTTGATGCCACCCGAAAATGGCCGGGTGAGAGCAACCGAACATGGGGCCGCCCAATCAACATGACAGATGACGTGCGCAAACGAGTCGATGCCATGTGGGATAAACTGGGAATAAGTTAAGATAACAGTCGTTCGTAAAGTGGCAGGGCTTTCTGCGCTAGGCTGCTGACCTGTTTAGGCAACCAGAATGAATCGACATCAAACCCATCCAGAAAATTTTTAACCTCCAGTCCGAGTTCCGTATCGCCTTCCATTTTCAGGCGACGCTGGAAAAACAGGGTATCGGTGTCCATTGTACGTGCGGCGAGCTGAAGGAATGCATGCAAGCTACCAGAAATAGACATATCCGGCACATCCGTTGCCCGACCTGCTTTTAACCTACCTCGTTGCATGCTTATACAGAAAGTCAGTTGCATATCCTTGACGTGGATGCGCACAATGCGACCCTGAAGGAAATCCAGTTCACCCTCCCGTAAAGCATCGACAAAAACCCGGTTTAAAACGGTAACAACCGCCGTACTATGCACTCCGATTGGGATGATGGCTACAGGCAAAGACAGCAGCCGAAGAATCAAAGGCGAATTTTCAGAAGAAGCACTCATCAGGGTATTCTCGTCACAGCGGCGGCTGGATGCCTTGATCCAGGTCAATAATACGGCATGGCGCACAACAGGGCTGTAGAAAACCCTTGCTCCACGGGTTATTTCCAGTAAGTCCTGTTTGCTTCATTTCTCTAATCAATTTGACACGCCTACTTCAGATTGACGTTATTTTATTGCATACCCGAACATCAGGCCATACACAATAACATAGAGCATGCAGATCGGGCATCCCCTACCAATGTACCAACACACCATTCATGTAAAGTTACGGCTTAGCTTTCTTGACCATAGAAGCCAAAGCGAAAAGGTCTGCTTCAGTCTTCGCCAGGTACCAGCCATCAACTAACTGAATCTGGGAGCTTTGGAGCTCTTTTTGTATTTGCTGGTTCAGGGCTTCTCCAATAGTATTTCGACGAAAATCTCCAAAGATATCATCCAAACGCCTGCTGATACTTTTTGCCGACGCCATAGATTTTTTATTTTTCTGCTGCTGTTCACGAAAAATATTGCCGAACCTCACGGCACCGGGCAGTCCGGCTAAATTTTCAATAACGCTATGGAGTGCTTGTGCTCGCTTCTCAGGGTATGCAACATTGAATTTATAAAGATACACACCCGTAATTACGCCACCAACAGCTAGTGCGCTACTCAATATAAAACTTCTTCTAGATAAGGTGCTCATAATTTACTGCGTTTAAGAATCGGGCGTATGTGATCACTAAGGCGTAGAGCCAGTGCAACAATCGTAAACGTAGGATTAGCAAATCCTATTGTCGGAAATACCGAACTACCTGCTACAAAGAGATTACTTATTCCATGAACTTTACACTGTGCATCAACCACACCTGTTTTTGGAGAATCACTCATCCGGGTAGTGCCTGAATGATGGTTTGCGGGAAAGTAATTTTTAGTCGGATCGTCTTCAAGAAATTCTATTCTTGTCCTCCCATTAGATAACTTTGCTAATTCCACAGAAAATAATTCTATTGATTTTGTGATTGTATAGAGGTGTTGTTTAGTAAGCTTTAATCTCAGCCTTGCTTTTTGAAGTCCAAATCGATCAACTTCGTTATCAAGAAAAATACGGTTATTGGGGTCCGGATTTAGTTCAGAAATCATCTGCAATTCTACAAAGAAAGGGCCATCTCCTCTTCCCTGGCCTGTTCGCAATGCATCAAAGAAGCCAATTGCCCCTCCAGCATTCAGCAGCTCATAAGAATTACCAGCTTTAGGAATAATTTGCATCGCAGTATTTAGTAGATGATTCTTTTGTTGCATTTTGTCAGTGAAGCCTAAGGCAGCGACGCCTTTCTTATTCTTGCTTCTATCGTATTTATCCAGGTTGCCGGGAGTGTTAGAAAAAACAACATTGGCCGCACGCGGGTAATGGGGATGATCCATAAAATATCGACCAAGCTGGTCATACGAATTTCCGATCCCATTTTTTTGTATTTTATTTGATAACAGAAGCAGCCGTGCATTCTCGATGCCGCCTGTCGCTATAATAAAAACCTTAGCTTTAA
>JAADJE010000047.1 GCA_013150915.1 Gammaproteobacteria bacterium | reverse complement strand
GCTCATCTTTTACTGGATAAGTATCTTTTACGATGGGCTTTATACCCTGATCACAATAGATGCTTACGTTTTCTGGATACAGGTAATCTGTCAGCAATGCCGCAGCCGCTTCACCCCCTAGCCAGATATTATTCTTCACCCACCAGTCCCGATCTTTTTTCTTCCACCAGGCTGGCTTATCTACCCTGTAACGTTTTGGATTTAATTCTGGCTTGAGCTCTATTGGGTAGGCCTCTGCCCATTGATCGATCAATTTATTCCGGTTTTCAAGCATTAGCCCCTTGGCCTTGCTACGATATAGATAGCCAAGTTTTTCCAGATCTTTCACGATATTGGTAACGGTACCCAGAGCAACACCTGCTTTTTCTGCAATTTCCCTATAGGGTGCGTTTAGCATATCTGGTCGGCATAGCAGGACAAAAAGTACTCTCAAGCCCTTTGCCCTGAATGCACGCACCGGCTTTTCTGTATGCCTTTTAACTTCCTTACGCCCCATGACAAAATAAAATTTTCCGGGAGTTCGTAAGTAGATGTTTCCAGCTGTATCCAGAAATGGAATATCCTTGCTTTTTAGTGTCTCAGCTAGCTGCGGGGTGATATAACGTGTTACCAGTATCACTTCCCGAGGGTTTCTTTTTATCTGGGCTAATATATTCCCCAATGTGGCAGGGCGAACTGTCGCTTTAACTTCAGCTAATAATGGTTTCTCATCACCTATGCGTATTTCAGCATCTGCTCTAAGGCCCGGCTGCTCGATATCCGTTTCGATTATGGTTGCATGCGTTGCTGTCACTTCCTCAAAAGCCTTTAATGCATCCTTCAAGATTTGATTTTCAGCTTTCTTGTTGTGATGCATCCGGTCTTACCCCAATTTGTACATAAATAACCATTGTACACGCAACGTGTACAATGTCAATAATTGTACAGCATAAAGGCCGCCCTGTTATTTTAGGCATAAATTGCTGATTCTAATTCCTTTACTGCTTTTTCATATTCCTGTTTTCCGCCAAACGCACGGATGATTTCAAAGGGTGAACCAATTTCATTGATAGGTTGCACCTTGAGCACTTCCATTGTTTCAATATTACTAACTCCCCCATCTGCATATTTGTCCAGCAAGGCATCGAGGACTTTCCTCGCCTGCTCATTATATTTGGTGAAATAGTCCCGCTTTCGTACATTCTCGGCACGCTCTTTACGGGTGAGGGGTGGCTGATCAAAGACTACGTGGCAGATTAAATCGAAGGCGCCGTAATCTTTACCAACTTCTTCCTGCAGGGCTTCCCAGATCACACCCTGCTCTTCGAGTTCATCGATGATGGCCTGTTTCTGGTCAGCTTTTTGCCATTTCCGCAGAAAGTCATTTAGTCCGGTAAATTTCTGGTTTAAGGTTTCTCGAGTGTAGTCTCGAATTGATTCGGTTATTAACTTACCGTCTTTTCCATAATACTGGGTACGTTCGGCAATTTTTCTGACATCGACGCCTGAGACTACATATTTAACACGTCCACCTTCACCATCGTCTCCAGCATCATCACCGGGTACGCCATCACCATCCTCTCCACCCGGAGGAATGGTTGGGCCACCCGGTGGTGGATCAAAAATAACGACAGGCTCACCATCAAAGTCCGGGTCGGCAAACAGCTCGGTGGCTTTTTTAAAATCCATAATGGTAAACCAGAGTTTATTGTAGTCTTCATCAATTCGTGTGCCGCGACCGATGACCTGTTTAAACTTGGTCATAGACTGAATGCGCTGATCCAGCACGATGAGCTTGCAGGTCTTTGCATCGACACCGGTGGACATTAATTCAGATGTGGTCGTGATAACAGGGTAAGGGCTTTCCGGGTCGATAAAGTAGTCCAGTTCGGCCTTTCCCTCGGCATCATCACCGGTTATTTTCATGATGTATTTGCGATTCTTTTCCACCTGCTCCGGGTTTTCATTCACCAGTGCCTGGCGCATACGTTCGGCATGATCGATGTCCTGGCAGAAGATAATGGTTTTCGCCATGGGGTCGGTGGCTTTCAGGTGATCGCTGACAATACGGGCAACCAGTTGCGTGCGCTCTTCGATAACCAGTGTGCGGTCAAAATCTTTCTGATTATAGATGCGGTCTTCAATTTCCTGGCCGTGTATATCTATCTGGCCCTTTGTTGGACGCCAGCCCTGCAGGTCTTTGTCCAGATCGATACGCACTACTTTGTAAGGAGCAAGAAAACCATCCTCGATACCCTGCTTTAATGATGAATAGGTGTAAACGGGTTCACCGAAGTAGCTAATATTGGATATCTCTTCCGTTTCCTTAGGTGTAGCGGTTAGACCAATGTGGGTAGCATGTGTGAAATATTCGAGTATTTCTCGCCAGGCTGAATCCTCGGCTGCGCTACCGCGATGGCATTCATCAATGACGATCAGATCAAAAAAGTCAGGAGAGAATTCTTTGAAAACCTTTTTATCTTCTTCCGGGCTGGTGATTGCCTGATAGAGAGACAGGTAAATTTCATAAGAGGTATCAATCTTGCGCCCGCTGATTTTGGTCATGGCGGTGCCAAAGGGCTTAAAATCGTTGGTTTTGGTTTGGTCGACCAGAATATTGCGATCTGCCAGAAACAGAATGCGCTTTTTAATCCCGGCCTTCCACAGACGCCAGATGATCTGAAATGCGGTATAGGTTTTGCCGGTGCCGGTAGCCATAACCAGTAGGGCCCGATCCTGTCCGCGTGCTACCGCTTCGATAGTCTTGTTAATGGCGTGAACCTGATAGTAGCGTGGTGATTTGTCGCCGCCATCTTCATAGTAATCCTGGGAGATAATTCTGGCTTCTTCAGGCTTATATCCCTTCCATTGCTGGTATTTGTCCCAGAGCTCAATGGGATCTGGAAACTGGTCGTTCGTGAGTTCCTGTTCTTTCTGTGGAAACAGGCCAGTGCGGTCATGGAAAATAAAACCGTCACCATTCGAACTAAAGACAAAAGGCACATCAAGGAGGTCCGCATAGCCCTGGGCCTGCTGCATGCCTGCGCCGATACTGTGTTTGTTATCCTTTGCCTCAACGACTGCAAGCGGCATATTGGGTTTGTGGTAAAGAACGTAATCAGCACGTTTGCCTTTGGCGCGCAGGCCCATCTGCCCCTTAACGATGACGCGACCCGCAGTGAGTGTGACTTCTTCCCGAATTTGAGAATGGATATCCCAACCGGCCTTTTTCAGTGCCGGAGTAATGTATTTTGTACAGATATCCCTTTCTGACAAATC
>JAADJE010000109.1:2276-3344 GCA_013150915.1 Gammaproteobacteria bacterium | reverse complement strand
CTTTATAAATCGTTGTGATAATAACGAATGTGTTCGGCCGCTCGATCAAAATATTTTACGCGCGGATACTGCCATGAAAAAAGCCACACAAATGGATGGCACTATCGTGCAGTTTTTACCCGACCTGGCATTTGTTCGAGTACAAATGGGGGAAGAACCTGCATCTGATCGTGCCTACACGATGATTTATAACAAATCGTATAAATCAGTGAGCAGTATGCTACAGACTGAAGACATTGCGGAAGGCCGTGACTATCAATTTGATACACAAACGATACTGCCCTGGTTGGAAGGTTCTTACCCGAACTTTTTCTATGTGGTTAAACTGGATGATATCGAAGGTTTTATTGAGCAATATAATACGATTAATACTCTTAATGAATACGAAAGTTTTGTGGCGCGTTATGGTATACGTAGAACCAATGAAGATTTCTGGTTACATGCCGACTGGTTTAATCAGCAGCATCTACGCGAGCAGCCGGTGAAGGCAGGGATATTTGATTTGAGTCGGTATCAGAATAGATAACAGAGTGGGCACCAATTTATGATTTCAAAATTTTCTATACCCCAGGCATTATTGGCGCTTGCAATCGCTTATTTTGCTTACGCTTTACTGATTTTCAGCAAAGAAATACCGAGTTTTATTGAAGCTGTTGATAGAACGACACCACATATTACGACTATAGTGGATGAAGTTGCATTAGTTAGATCTGAAGTTGCATTAATCAGGTCTGAAGTGACTCTAGTCAGAGGTTTGGTTGATAAGCAAGTGCCTGCCATTTTATTAAAAATTGACACTGCTTTGCCTGTCATTGAGCAGGGGTTGGCACAAAGTGAGCATTATTCAAAGCAGTTACCTACATTATGGCAGCATTTAGATAAGATTGAAGCGCAAATGCAAGCACTGCAAAAAGACCTGCCTAAGGTATTAAAACGAGTTGATGATGCTGTCATAACAAGCAATGAAGCGATCAATGAATTAGCTCAGTGGCGACCTCATTCAGAAAAATATTTAACTGAAATTGAACACTCTCGTGATGATATTCCTCAATATTTAACTCGAATAGA
>JAADJE010000109.1:0-2260 GCA_013150915.1 Gammaproteobacteria bacterium | reverse complement strand
TCCAAAACGATAGGTAAAGAGGCGAGTAGCGGCTTAGTATCCGGCTTTCTTAAAGGCGTCATATCATTACCATTTGATGTGTTGACGGGATTGACCGGTCTTATTGATTCTAAATCACCTTCAGCAAAAAACTTAACAGCGAACGATATTACTATGATAAAAGAGAAAGTGGTGGTTTTGCTTGAAAGCAATACTGGAAAGCAAGTTTCATGGCAAAATGAAAACAGTGGTAACCGTGGCAGAATAACGAAAGGAGCGGAATTTAAAAAGAGAGGTCAAACGTGTCATCGCATCACTCTTAGTAATGATTTTAAAGGCCAGCAAGAAATGTTAAAAGAAGTGATGTGTAAAAACAGAGATGATATATGGCAAGTGCGGTAACTTAAGAAATACTCCGCAATGTTACAATACCTAAAGAGTTGCACACATTACACTAGGTATTGTAACATTAATGCCATGAATCCCAGAACCACACACACAGAAAGAGTCCTGGAACTGGTCAAAAATAAGGGCGTTCTGCGTCCCCGAGACCTGGATTCCCACGGCATCCCCAGAACCTATCTCAGCCGCCTTTGTGAGGCCAGTAAACTACAACGGATTGGCCGTGGCCTTTATGTCCTGCCAGGGAGCGACGCCACTGAACACCATTCACTGGCCGAGGTCTGTAAACGAGTACCCAAGGGCGTGGTCTGCCTACTATCCGCTCTGCGCTTCTACGAATTGACAACTCAAGCGCCATTTGAAGTCTGGCTAGCCATAGGTGAAAAATCCTGGCGGCCGCGTATTGAGTATCCACCACTGCGTATCGTGCGATTCTCCCAAACTACCCTTGATGCGGGTATTGAAAAACACCAGATCGAGGGAGTCACTGTACAGGTATATTGCCCTGCCAAAACTGTTGTAGACTGTTTTAAATACCGGAATAAAATCGGCCTGGACGTTGCCATCGAGGCACTCAGGGAGTGTTGGCAGGCGCGGCGCTGTACTATGGATGATCTGTGGCACTATGCTGATATCTGCCGTGTCCGCAATGTCATGCGCCCCTACCTGGAGTCAGTCGCGACATGAATGATAAACGTGGGAAAACAGTGCGGCCTCGGTACGTGACCGATTACTGTCACTGGCACGGAAAAGAGGTGAAAATTTCCAATTACTCCTGACTCAATATGGATTGGAACGGCTCTTGTACCGCCTAAGCCAATCAAATTATCGGGATCGCTTTATTCTGAAGGGTGCGATGCTTTTCATGGTTTGGAGTGATCAACCGCACCGTCCAACACGCGATGTTGATTTTCTTGGCTTTGGTGACAGCAGCAAGCAATCTTCCAGGAACTCTGTAACATCCCTGTCGAGGATGACGGTATAACACTAGCGCCAGAGAGCGTACGAGTGGAGGCAATTCGCGACGAATCAGAATATGGAGGCATGCGGGTAAAATTGTTCGCTGATCTGGCCGGAGCCAGAATATCGATTCATGCCGACATCGGTTTTGGGGATGTCGTAACACCCGAAGCAAGAGAGATCGAATATCCCACTCTGTTGAATACACCCACACCTCGTTTGAGAGCTTATCCCCGAGAAACGGTGGTGGCGGAAAAATACCAAGCGCTGGTCAACCTGGGCATGGCGAATAGCCGAATGAAAGATTTCTACGATATTTGGGTCATTGCCCGTTCGTTCGATTTTGACGGATCAATATTGTCCGAAGCAGTCGGCAACACCTTCTCGCGTCGTCGCACACCATTACCGAAACAGGCGCCATCCGGGTTCAGTCCCGAATTTTATGAAGATAGACAAAAGAACATGCAGTGGAATGCCTTTCTGAAAAAAGGGATGCTTGTCGCCACACCGCTGCCTCTGGAAGATACTTGCCGTTTCCTAGAGACGTTTCTTGCTCCACCAACGCAAGCCTTAGTGTGTGGGGAAGACTTTACTTCGAAGTGGAAACCAGGCGGCCCCTGGAGTTGATTTCGCCGTGAAAGTAAAAGCTGCAGCCACCTTGAGCGCCAAGGATTTTACGTTGAAAAATCAAGGGGAATTGAGATGTCAGCCCAACAAAAAATAAAAAATTCAACCATTCTGTATATTGAAGATGATGCTATTACAAGAGAGCAACTATCACAGTATTTGAAATCACAATGCAAAATGCTATATATCGCCGCAGATGGCGAAGAGGGGCTTGAATGCTATAAAAAATTTGAACCGGATATTGTTATCACTGATATTGAGATGCCTAAATTAAATGGCTTGATGATGATAA
>JAADJE010000037.1 GCA_013150915.1 Gammaproteobacteria bacterium | reverse complement strand
TTCCTGGTATTCAGGGACGGCTGATTCAATCTATCAAAACCTGGATATCATACGTTCCCACTCTCCCGAATACATCCTGATTCTGGCTGGAGACCATATTTACAAAATGGACTATGGTGAAATGTTGGCCAGACATGTGGAAAGTGGGGCGGATGTGACCGTTGGCTGTATCGAAGTACCAATAGAAAAGGCGTCAGCTTTTGGCGTAATGAGTATAGAAGATGATTTTCGTATAAAGAGCTTTGAGGAAAAACCGGAAAACCCCACCTCATTACCCGACAATGAGAGTGGAGCTCTCTGTTCAATGGGAATTTATGTGTTTAACAGAGACATGTTGTTTGAATTATTAATTCGTGATGCCGACACACCAGAATCCAATCACGACTTTGGCCATAACATCATCCCTCATGCCATAAAAAACTATCGGGCCTTTGCCCATCCATTTATTAATACGAATACCGGCACACAGCCCTATTGGCGAGACGTAGGAACTGTTGATGCATTCTGGGAGGCCAATCTGGAATTAATCGGTGTTACCCCTGAATTTAATTTGTACGATGAAGAATGGCCCGTCTGGACGTATCAGGAACAATTACCGCCAGCCAAATTTATATTCGATTCTGATGAAAGAAGAGGCATGGCAGTTGACTCAATGGTATCAGGGGGCTGCATTATTTCGGGTGCACTTGTCCGCCACTCCTTATTGTTCTCCAATGTCTGTGTTAACAGCTACAGCAAAATTGAATCATCCGTTGTCCTTCCTAATGTCAGTATCGGAAGAAACAGTAAAATTAGTCACGCCGTTATCGACAAGGGCTGTAAAATTCCAGATGGGACCGTCATCGGTGAGGATATCGAAGAAGATCAAAATCGATTTTATGTTTCTCCGAATGGTGTTGTTCTGGTAACACCCGATATGCTCGGACAAGTTATCCATCATGTCAGATAATTCTGAAAACAGTCCTCCCCTGAATGTGGTCATATACTGGCATATGCATCAGCCAGAGTATCGTGACCTGCGTAGCGGTGAATACCACTTGCCGTGGACATATCTTCACACCATCAAAGACTATGTCGATATGGTCGCGCACCTGGAAAACAATGATCAGGCACGCGCAGTTGTTAACTTTGCACCGGTATTGCTCGAACAGATTGATGACTATGCACAACAACTGGGAAATTATTTACATCATGGCAAGGCGTTAAGAGACCCGCTCCTGTCTGCACTCGCCGATCCAGTTTTATCACTAAACCAGGAAAACCGTACGCATATCATCAAGGCCTGTTTACGTGCAAATAAAGAGAGATTGATAGACCGTTTCGAAGTCTTTGGCTTTCTGACTGACATGGCCGAAACAGCACTAAAAAGTACAGAGTGGCTCGCTTACTTTTCTGAACAGTATTTCTCCGATTTACTGGTCTGGTATCACCTGGCCTGGACTGCGGAAACAACCCGTATTTCCGATAGCCGCATAAAAGCTTTGATGAAAAAGGCCCGGCACTTCAATCTCCATGACCGCCATTTATTGATTGAGGTGTACTATGAACTTATCAGCGGTGTTATTGATCGATACCGTCGGCTGGCTGTAGCGGGTAGAATTGAATTGTCCATGACGCCGTATGCTCATCCTATTGTCCCGTTACTCCTCGATATTCACTCCGCCAGGCAAGCCATACCGGATATCAGCCTGCCGCTGAACGACCAGTACCCTGGGGGGCTTGAAAGAAGTCGTTGGCATTTACAAAAGGGCATAGCTGTATTCAAGCATTATTTTGGTTTTGAGCCTCAGGGCTGCTGGCCCTCTGAGGGTGGCATCAGCGCTGAGACAGTCGAACTGATCTCCGAGACAGGCATAAAATGGCTGGCCAGCGGTGAGGTCGTGTTACGAAACTCCCTGCAAAAATCCACAATCGTAGCCGGCAACTGCATCCATCATGCCTACCAGTACCGCAACAGCAAAGTGACCTGTTTTTTCAGAGATGGCGGGTTATCAGACCTGATAGGTTTCAAATACTCAAAATGGCATGCTGATGATGCCGTCGCAAATCTTGTCCATCATCTGGAAAAGATAGCTGAAAAATGTAGTCACAATCCAAACTCAATCGTATCCATCATACTGGATGGTGAAAATGCCTGGGAATATTACCCCCAGAACGGTTATCATTTTCTCAAGTCTTTGTATGAAAAACTCGCCCAGCACAAAGGCCTTAGATTGACAACCTACAGCAAATACCTTGAATCGCCTGTTGACAGGAAGCCTTTGAATGAAATCGTTGCAGGTAGCTGGGTCTACGGTACCTTTTCTACCTGGATAGGGGAAAAAGACAAGAATCGTGCCTGGGACATGCTAATTGAAGCTAAGAAAGTTTTTGACCGGGTGGTCAAAAAGGGGAAATTGTCCGAGGATGAGCTAAAAATAGCCGAGATACAACTTGCGACATGTGAAAGCTCGGACTGGTTCTGGTGGTTTGGTGAATACAACTCAGCAGAATCTGTGTCTGTTTTTGATGAACAATATCGCCTGCACTTGGGAAATCTATACCAATTGCTAAATGTAGAACCTCCTGACTATCTGTCAAAAGCATTTTCGTTTGGCCTGGGCAACCCGGAAATGGGCGGGGCAATGTTGCCAGACTCGCAGCAATAAATTATGTTGGTTAATCCAGGGATAGCATCAGTAAACCGGGAACGGCGAGCAGGGGTGCTCCTACACCCCACTTCGTTACCAGGCCCTTTTGCAAACGGTGATATTGGTCACGAGGCATACAGATTTATTGAGCACCTTCATTCCTGCGGTTTTAAAGTCTGGCAAATGTTGCCCCTGGGGCCTACCCATAAAAACAAGTCTCCTTACCAGTGCCTGTCTTCTCACGCTGGCAATCCCCGCTTGATCAGCCTGGACTGGCTGGAAGATAAGGGCTGGTTGGACAGGTCGGAACTCGACGGTAGCGACTCAGATGATAATTATCGTGAAGCATGCCTGCACAAGGCCGCTCAATGTTTTTATCAGCTAGACAACCATGAATGGCAACAAAAGATCTCTGATTTCGTCTCTAAACATAAAAAATGGCTGGATGATTACGCCCTGTTCATGGCACTTAAACACAAATATCAGAACAAACCCTGGTATAACTGGCCTGGCCCACTGCGCCGCCGCAATCAGGATGCGCTGAAGGATGCCAATACCAGGCTTAAAGATTCGGTTAATCAGATAATTTTTGAGCAATTTGTTTTTTTTACACAGTGGCAGGAAATCAGACAATATGCGTCAAGCCATGATATTGAGTTGTTCGGTGACATGCCGATTTTTGTTGCGCGTGACAGTGCTGACGTCTGGGCTGGAAGAAAAAACTTCTTAATAAACAGTCATGGCGAGATGCCGTTTATTGCTGGCGTACCTCCAGATGCTTTCTCTGACACAGGCCAGAGATGGGGCAACCCAATATATGACTGGAACTACATGAAAAAAACAGGGTTCAGCTGGTGGAAAGACCGCTTTGATACCCAGCTACAACTTTTTGATCTACTTCGTTTTGACCATTTTCGTGGTTTACAGGCCTACTGGCAAATTCCTCATGAGGATGAAACGGCTATCAATGGAAGCTGGGTAGAAGTCCCCGGTAGGGAAATGCTTAGCGAGA
Organism: Gammaproteobacteria bacterium; assembly: GCA_013150915.1. GTDB lineage: Bacteria > Pseudomonadota > Gammaproteobacteria > BMS3Bbin11 > BMS3Bbin11 > BMS3Bbin11. Next base: position 9,857 of record JAADJE010000037.1, on the reverse strand, counting down.
TGTTTAAAAACTTCCATCACCTGCCCCTGGTTGCAGAAGACCTGGGTGTCATTACTGATCAGGTTATTGAGCTGAAGAAATCATTTAATTTACCCGGCATGAAAGTTTTACAGTTCGCTTTTGACGGCAATAATGCTAATCCACATTTACCTCACCATCATGGAATCAATGATGTAGTGTATACCGGCACACATGACAACAACACAACGCTCGGCTGGCTACTTGACGATCACAATTATAACAGGGCGTATTTCAATGGCTACACCGGATTGAAGAACAAATCCGAAAATCAGGGTCTCTGGGCGATGATAAGGCTTGCCATGTCATCTGTTTCTTTCTTATGCATTATACCCATGCAGGATCTGCTTATGCTTGACTCATCGGCTCGCATGAATATCCCGGGCACAACTGCAGGAAACTGGAACTGGCGTTTTGAATGGTCTCAACTTAGGCCAAAGAGTAAAAAAAATATATCTCAATTCATGATATTGTATCAGAGATAACACATGTCTAAATCTCATCCCCTACCTACTTCAGAAATTCCTGTCATGAAAAAATTACCTACTGACAGCGAAACATTAGCTAAAGACTTTGAAAGGTATTTGACCCACCACATGGGCCGCTTTATCGGTTGTGTGCCGTATTACCTGTATGAAGCACTCTCCCTGACAATCCGTGACCACATAATGACTGGATGGCGGAACACATGGCGATCACATGAGGAAAAAGGTCTCAGAAAAGCGTATTACATATCATTGGAGTTTCTGATTGGGCGATCACTTGGTAACCATATTCTTAACCTTGGTATTAGCAGTCAATCAAAAGCGGCCATGAATCGGTATGCACTGAATCTTGAGGAGATAATAAGCGAGGAACACGATGCCGGCCTTGGTAATGGCGGGCTGGGTCGCCTGGCCGCCTGTTTTATGGACAGTTGTGCAACACTGAAACTCCCGGTCGTCGGATATGGAATTCGATATGAATATGGCATGTTTCGCCAGGAAATCGAAAACGGATACCAAATTGAGGAGCCTGACCACTGGTTAATGAACGGGAACCCCTGGGAACTTGAACGTCCCGAGTACACCCAGATAATAAAGTTCGGTGGACATGTTGAAACATTTAGCGATCAGGATGGCAACAAGCGACATCATCTGCTTGGTACGTCTGATGTCCTGGCAATTCCGTATGATGTGCCAATTTCTGGCTACCAAAATGACTGCGTCAATACCCTACGGTTATGGAGCGCCAGTACTACCGATGTCTTTAACCTGGACGATTTCAATGCAGGCAGTTACCCAGAAGCGGTAGAAGCCATCAATGAAGCTGAGCATATTACGATGGTGCTCTATCCAAATGACAGTAGCGAGAACGGTAAGGCGCTGAGGCTTAAACAACAATATTTCCTTGCGTCGGCCAGCCTTCAGGATGTGATGCGCATGTGGTCAATCAACGAGGGTGATAACTTCACACATTTTGCCAGACAAAATGTTTTTCAGTTGAACGACACCCATCCAGCAATTGCTGTGGCTGAACTGATGCGATTACTAATGGATGAAAAAAATATTCCCTGGGATGAGGCCTGGAATATCACCCAGTCGACGATGGCTTACACCAATCATACGCTACTGCCGGAAGCTCTGGAGAAATGGCCAGTAGCACTCTTCGAGAACCTTTTACCTCGGTTGCTCCAGATAATTTACGAAATAAATGCCCAGTTTTTGAAAAAAATTGCCCAGCAATGGCCGGGTGACATAAATCGGCAGAGAAGGATGTCAATCATTGAGGAAGGGGATACTAAATATGTACGCATGGCATATCTCGCAATTGTTGGAAGTTTCTCTGTAAACGGTGTTGCTGCCCTGCATTCACGCCTACTGACAGAAGGCCTGTTCAAAGACTTTTACCAGTTACTGCCAGAGAGGTTCAATAATAAAACCAACGGGGTCACCCCCCGTAGATGGGTGGTGCATTCCAACCCATTAATGAGTTCACTTATCACAGAAAAAATTGGTGCCGACTGGGTACGTCACTTTGAAAAAGTAAATAAATTAAAGAAATTCATAGATGACAATGATTTTACTGACCGTTGGTTTAATGTCAAAAAAGCCAACAAGCAGCGGCTTGCGAAACTGGTAAAAGAAAAATGCCATATCGATTTTGATACCAATTCATTATTTGACGTACAGGTAAAAAGAATACATGAGTATAAGCGGCAGTTATTGAATATCTTGCACGTCATTCATCTTTATGACCGCATCAAGCGAGGTGATACGAAAAACTGGACCAATCGTTGTGTCCTTATCGGTGGCAAGGCAGCACCAGGCTATCGACGGGCAAAGTCAATAATAAAGTTGATCAATAATGTCGCTGACGTCATCAATACTGACCCTCAGGCTGGAGATAAATTGAAACTTGCTTTCATACCGAATTACAATGTTTCAAGCATGGAAATCATCTGCCCGGGTACTGATTTATCTGAACAAATTTCAACCGCAGGAAAGGAAGCATCCGGAACTGGAAACATGAAATTCATGATGAATGGTGCCATTACCGTAGGGACTTATGATGGTGCAAATATCGAAATACTTGAGGCCGTTGGAAAGGAAAACTTTTTCCTGTTCGGATTACGTGTTGAGGAAGTTGAACAACGGCGAAAAAATTATCAACCTGAACGAATTATTGCCGAAGATAATGATCTGAAACGTGTCATGCACCTCCTTAACTGTGGGCATTTTAATTCGTTTGAATTTAATATTTTTGATGAAATAATTACATCATTGATGAATCCACATGACCCATGGCTTACGCTGGCAGATTTCAGGAGCTATATTGAAGCACAGGAACAGGTGTCCCGAGCCTACCGTAACCGGGCGAACTGGGTAAAAATGAGTATCAACAACACCGCCAGTAGTGGCTATTTCTCAACTGATAGAACAATGATGGAGTACAATGATGACATCTGGAAACTGGACCTCTGACAGACACTAACCCGACCCCCTAAATAGCCGACACTCATGTAATGACATCAGGGCCATCTCGATTGAGACGGTTTTTGATGTCAGCAACGCTGTTAGCAATACCAATCAGTTCAGCCAACGCCGTCTGAGTTGGCATATCATGTAAGCTTAGATCCGTTACAAACCTTTCAATATAGATACGCAGCGTCGCACCCTCAGTCCCCGTGCCAGATAACCTGAAGACAATGCGGGACTCATCTTCAAAAAGAATTCTAATTCCATGGTTTTTACTAAGGTTGTTATCAACCGGATCCCTGTAGCAAAAGTCATCACACAGTAACACCTTATTTTTAGAATATGTCTGCCCTGTCAAGGAGGGGCCGCTATCCCTGAGATCTTGCATAAGCGCCTCGGCCACATTATTTTCAATAGCGTTATAATCGTGACGGGTATAATAATGACGGCCAAATCTTTTCCAGTGTAAACGGGTAATTTCCTCAACTGATTGCTGTTTGACTGCAATCAAATTCAACCAGAATAATACGGCCCAGATTCCATCTTTTTCACGGATATGATCTGAGCCTGACCCAAAACTTTCTTCTCCACAAAGTGTAATTCGAGAATCATCCAATAGGTTTCCAAAATATTTCCATCCAGTTGGTGTTTCATAGCAGTCGATTCCGAGTGAATCGGCGACCTTATCTACAGCGCGGCTAGTCGGCAACGATCGCGCGATACCGCAATTACCCTGCCTGTAGCCAGGCAATAGATGAGCATTCGCTGCCATAATTGCCAGGCTGTCACTGGCGTTGACATAAAAGTTGCGTCCGAGAATCATATTTCGGTCACCGTCTCCGTCTGAGGCAGCCCCAAAACCGGGGGCGCCAGGACCGGAATTTAATCTTTCAACCAGTTCTCTGGCGTGGGTTAGATTTGGGTCAGGGTGTCCCCCACCAAAATCTTCCCGAGGAATGCCATTGATCACCGCACCGACATTGGCTGACAAGCGCTTATTGAAGATCTCTATGGCATATGGGCCCGTCACCGCGTGCATTGCATCAAAGCACATGGTAAACAAGCCTGAGGTAAACAGTGACTTTATCTTTTCAAAGTCAAACAGATGCTCCATCAATTGGGCATAATCACCGACAGGATCAATCACGTCGATCTGCATATCACCTATGTAACAGGTCTGCTGTTTGTCGAGAGGAACATTGTCACAATCGACAATCTGATATTCATACAGAGTTTTGCTCGTTTCATACACTGCATCAGTAAAACCCGTTGGTGCCGGCCCCCCATTGGCAATATTAAACTTGATACCAAAATCACCTTCTGGACCACCCGGATTGTGGCTGGCAGACAGAATAATACCCCCCGCGGCATGATGCTTGCGTATCAAACAGGAAATGGCAGGCGTAGACAGCAGGCCATCTTCTCCTACTATCACCCGCTTAACACCTAAAGCGGCTGACATCTTCAGGATGATCTGTATGGCGTGAGTATTGTAATAGCGTCCGTCGCCACCCAGTATCAATAAATGCCCTTTTAGCCCTTTCGCATTGGCAAAAATTGACTGTACGAAGTTTTCAAGATAGTGTTCCTGCTGAAAAACTTTGACTTTTTTACGAAGTCCGGATGTACCTGGCCTCTGGTTCCTGTACGGAGATGTTTTTTTATTTAAAATTTTCATAAAAAATCTTCGGATTTATTCCCCCAACATTTTATCACACATAACTTAAGCCTATTACTCCCTGTCATATTGTAGTACAGGATGAAGGAAAAATTCGAATACGCAATAAAAAGTCCCTGTCTGGGATCTTTTCTGTTACATGGCTGGGGGACAAGGATTATTCGTCCCATCCAGGGACCTCTTCCCTGCAGGATCAGCATCACTGCGCGGTCCTTGCTCATAGGCACGGTTCAAATCCCTGACTCTTGACAATAAAAAAGGCCCCTAAAATAGGGGCCTTTTTTATTATATGGCTGGGGGACAAGGATTCGAACCTTGGTTGGCGGAGTCAGAGTCCGCAGTCCTGCCGCTAGACGATCCCCCACTAACGATTCTAAGCGCAGGCTACGAAAGCACCTGCAAAGAACATCAACGTTTCGAGAACTGTGGTGCCTTACGTGCCTTGTGCAGACCGAATTTCTTTCGCTCAACCTTACGTGCATCGCGGGTAACGAAACCTGCTTTGCGCAATGGACCACGCAGTTCTTCATCATACTGAATCAATGCGCGGGTAATGCCGTGGCGTATGGCCCCTGCCTGACCGCTGATACCACCACCACTGACAGTGACATTAATGTCAAACTTGCCTTCCATTTCAACCAGTTTCAGCGGTTGGTGAACGATCATTCTCGCCGTCTCACGACCAAAAAATACGTCTAGCGGGCGCTTATTGATTGAGATGTCACCTTTACCACTGGTAATGTATACACGCGCTGTAGAACTTTTGCGCCGACCGGTTCCGTAATTTACCTCTGCCGTTGCCATGGCCTATATCTCCAGTATCTTCGGCTGCTGGGCCATGTGATTATGTTCTGTGCCATTGTAAATGCGCAATTTTGACAGCATGGAGCGTCCGAGTGGGCCTTTCGGCATCATGCCACGCACTGCTGACATAATGATACGGTCCGGGTACTTCGCGCGCATAGTTTTCAGGTTAACTGACTTTATTCCACCGGGGAAACCGGAATGGCGATAATACATCTTGTTGTTTTCCTTGTTACCGGTTACGCGTATTTTTTCCGCGTTGATGATAACAATGTAGTCCCCCGTATCGACGTGAGGTGTGTAGATAGGCTTGTGCTTGCCTCGCAGGCGGCGGGCTACCTCTGTGGCCAGGCGGCCGAGAACTTTATCCGTTGCATCAACGAGATACCAGTCGTGTTGTACGGTTTCGGGCTTTGCCGAGATCGTTTTCATTGATTTTCCTTTAATTCACTCATACAAGAAAGGGCGCGCATATTACTAAAAAGAGGCGCACGCCACAAGTATTTGCAGGTATTTAGGCAAAAAAAAGGCACGGCTATGGAGGTAGCCATGCCCAAACCACCAAAGGAGGATGGAGGAGTCTTTCAATGCCTGAAAGCCTTCAGGCGGGTTCCTGAATAAAGCCTCATCAGAAACCCATTTCAATCTCTCGTAAAACTTTTCACGTCATTTCTAAACTCGATAAGTATATTAGTGTATGCTTATTTTAATGTCAAGAAATATTTTTATATTATTACCCTCGAATCAACAAACGTTCAATTTTCCCGCTATCGTTAATCAGACTAGCGATAATTTCGTCTATATCTTCCTCGCCATGATAGGTATACCAGACCGCCTGTGGATAAATCACCATTACAGGCCCCCGATCACAACGACCTAGACAACCTGCTGTGTTAATACGAATTTCTCCTTCTCCTGATTTTCCTTCCTCTTCTATGCGCTTTTTCATGTATGTCCGCATTTCAAGAGAGTGGTGATCCTGGCAACAAGGCCAGCCATCCTCACGCCGGTTGATACAAAAAAATACATGATATTTGTAGTACGAATTTTCCATTGATACCCTTAAGGAAGCTCTGATTAATATCCGAAATAATCACTTTAGTATGGGAAAAAAAGCGGCTCTTGTCCTACAATCCAATTCTTTCCAATTTCACCCGCTTTTATTATACCGCTTTACTTGGTGTAACAAACAACGGGTACATATCAGCATGGCGAGTAGCCATTAGCTGCAAGGCAGGTTACACCGTCCTAAATTTATGACTGAAGATTCCAACATCAATGCCGATAAAAACTTCATAATTTCTGAAGCCGGACGCTGTGTAGCCTGCAGCCTATGCCTGCCCCATTGCCCAACATACCAACTCGCACAGCTTGAGACTGAGTCGCCAAGAGGAAGGATATCCCTGCTTTTAGCAATGGCCAATGGGCAACTACCTGCCACAGATCATCTCAATGACATGCTCCACCACTGTCTACTCTGCCAGGCATGTGAAACACATTGCCCCTCATCAGTGCCATTTTCCCGATTGATGGACAAAGGACGTCATCTACTCAGGCAGGAACTGCAGACAGTTTCATTAAAAAACAGAGTCGCCAGCAAAGTAATCGACTTTTCACTGCGTAATCCTGAATGGATACGGATAGCAACACAATTTACATGGTTACTTCAATGCCTGCCCAAATCGGGAAAAGAGAGCAACAAAAGGGAAATTATAGATTACCTGGCATCGAAACAACAGCATCGGCGATGGCGAACAGACTACCCAGCAAAGGTGTCAGGCAAACAGGTCAGCCTTTTCCTCGGCTGTGTATCCCGCAGCATGGACGGGCGCACCCTTGATGATGCTATCTATGTGCTTAATCAAATAGGGTTTTCGGTAATTATCCCTCCACGGCAGAGCTGTTGCGGTGCCCTCTGCCTGCACGCAGGCAGAGAAGAAGAAGCCACAAGGATGATGCAAAAGAATATCCACGCATTTGCTGCCACAGAAACACCCATCATCCAAACGGCCAGTGGCTGCGGGACGAGCCTTGTGGCTTATAAGGACTATTTGCCTGACAAAGGATTCTCCAGCCGTATCGACGATATCAGCCACTTTATTGATAGTCACTGGCCGGATACGCTCAATGTCAGCTCCAGGAAATGGGTCGCAATATTGCATACGCCCTGCAGTATGGAGAAGAGTGCAACGGATACAAATGCGCCGTTTCGCCTGCTCAATCGTTTTACCAATATAGATATACGGCGAGTTAAGAGTCCATACAGCTGTTGTGGCGCAGCTGGAACAAAAATGCTGACGGACTACGCGGTATCCAGCCGTTTACGGGAACCTGTCCTGGCTCAAATTACTCGCGAAATACCTGATGTGGTTCTGAGTAGCAATATTGGCTGCGCGCTTCATCTCTCTGAGGGATTACGTCAAGTAGGCATAAATATTCCAGTCAGGCATCCGATTAGTCTGGTGGCTGATATTTTGCGTAATCAGCTTACCTTAGGAAACCCCTGATCAATTCATGAACCCGTATCTTGTGCCTGGAATATCCGGTTTTTTCGTTGCAACCCTTCGCAATAATTAGCTATTGCATGTGATTGGTGTCTCAAACCTGAATAATTTAGATCACAATCTACTTCACCCAGAATTAATCAGGGCTTCCCTGCCCCGTGTTCATTTGTTGTTATGCTGACACGCGGCTGCGAGTTTTGCCCTTTATGGGTGAGCATCTTTTCTCTGATGGCCAGAGAAAAAGGATCAAAAGAAAGGCACACCCGAATGATATATAATGAGGGTAGCACCTGATTCCGGAGAACAAAATGCTATCCCGCCACGTCAAACCCGTCGATAAACTAATTATCCAGGCAGATTCCATCTTACGAACAATCTTCGGTAACCCGCCTTTAAGCGGAAGACCCTACCCGGCAGCGGCTTGTTCTGAGGCCGAGCTAAGTGAACAGGAAAAGAGACATACTGCTCGATTGATGCGCGTTAATCACTCAGGTGAAGTCTCCGCCCAGGGGCTCTATCAGGGCCAGGCCCTGACAGCAAAACTTCCCAACGTACGATTAAAAATGGAGCAGGCGGCCATCGAAGAAAATGATCACCTTGTCTGGTGTGCACAACGGCTAAACGATCTTGGTGCACGTAAAAGCCTGCTCAACCCTGTCTGGTATATCGGCTCATTTTTGATTGGCACAACTGCAGGCATGCTGGGGGATAAATGGAGCCTCGGCTTTGTTGCTGAAACAGAGCATCAGGTAGTACGCCACCTTAATAAGCATTTGGCGTCACTCGCTGAGAACGATGAGCGCAGTCGAGCCATCCTGGAGCAAATGAGAATTGATGAGACCAAACATGCAACCACCGCCTTGCACCATGGTGGTTCTGAACTACCCGTGGCAGTCAAAAAATTAATGCGACTAATGTCAAAAATAATGACTGGAACAACCTACTGGGTATAACTATTAGGGAACCTAATTACCGCGCCCAGCGATTCGTCAATGAGCTCACGCTGCCCAATAACTTTCTGCTCACAAAAACTTCAATAAACTTTGCGTCAACGCCTACTTGTCTATCGCGTATGTGTATTGCCGTTGTTGACATACCCGTGCTGGCATAAATAGTATCAATTAAATCCTTACCCCATTCTGTGACCACCAGTGAACCCTCATCATTCACGGGGTTCACATGGTAGTCGGGTTCTTCAAGATATACGATTTTATCATCTTCCTGTATCGCGCGAATTTTTGTGTCCTGCCAGGAGTACCATGGGACCGTGAAAACATGTGCCCCGCCAGGTTTCAGTGTTCGACAAATTTCTTTCAATGACTTAACCGGATCCAGTAAGTGTTCCAGCACATCCTGAGTAATCACAATATCAAAGGATTCATCATTAAATGTTTGCCGGGATAAATCCTCACAGCGTTGCCCTGAAAAAATTGTGCCTGCCGGGATGTCAGGAAAAAACTGACTGGAGCGATAACCCAGGCATTCAGAGGAAAATTTTTTAAACGTTGCACCGCTGGGAGAAGACTCATGAATGTTAAATTTTCTCCAGTCAGGAAAAAATTGTTGCATAACTTGCAGCAGTGCCCTTTGCCTGGGGATACTGTTACACCTAATACAGTGGTAGTTATCTCGCAACCAGTCAGCTTTCTTATAAAACAGCGTTTTTTTCTCGCATATGGGACAAAATCCCATATTCAGCCCTCTACGAAATATATTAAATACAGTGGCGACAGGAAGATTTCTCATGTACTTGATTTATTCCCGAAATTCCTGCCTGCTCTATACAAAATGGCGTATCTCTGATTAATCGTCATTGAGGAACGAATTGACAAAACAATCTACAACGTACTGTTTCTATATAAAGAGATTGCCGCACTTCACTCGCAATGACAGGGG
>JAADJE010000064.1 GCA_013150915.1 Gammaproteobacteria bacterium | reverse complement strand
CGATACATGGCTTGCGCAGCAAGGTCGGGGGCCGGATGATTTTTCGATCATTGAGCGGCTCTGTTATACCGGTTCTCGGGCAATGGGCGCTCTGGAGTTTAAGCCATCAGTGACTCAGCATCTTGATCAGGCTGTCGATGTCAATATTGGTGAAATGGTGAACCTGGTGCGTGAGATTATCGGTCAGCGTAATCGTATTAATGTGACATTGAGCGATGATATGGCGGTTAATCAGGATGCCCTGCTGGACATTCTTCGTATTGGCACATCGGCCGGTGGTGCACGTGCCAAAGCGGTGATCGCCTACAACGAAGACACTGGTGCTGTGATGTCCGGGCAAGGCGAGGCGCCGGATGGATATAGCCACTGGCTGTTAAAGTTCGATGGTGCCAGTGATATTGAACTGGGGGAGACAACGGCTTTCGGGCGTATTGAATACGCCTATTATCTGATGGCAAAAGCAGCAGGCATTAATATGATGGAGAGCCGCTTACTGGAAGAAAATGGCCGTGCGCATTTTATGACTCGACGTTTTGACCGTGTTGCCGGTGAAAAGCTTCACATGCAATCCCTGTGCGCGCTAGCGCATTTCGATTTCAATATGGATATGGCGGGTTCATATGGCTATGAACAGGCACTGATGGTGATGCGCAGGATCAAGCTCTCGAAAAAGGAGCAACTTCAGCTTTACCGACGCATGGTGTTTAACGTGGTTGCACGCAATCAGGATGATCACACGAAAAATATTGCTTTCTTGATGAATCCGGATGGTGAATGGATGCTTTCTCCTGCCTTTGACATGACGTATTCACACAACCCGGCAGGGAAGTGGACGGATCGGCACCAGATGACGGTGAATGGCAAGCGCGATCAGTTTACCAAAGAGGACTTGCTTGCGGTGGCTGCGTCAAGTGACCTTAAAGGCGCAGAGAAGGTGATTCAGGATGTATTACAGGCGGTCAAACAGTGGCCGGAATTTGCTAGACAAGCGGGGGTTGGTGGTGAATGGGTGGGGGATATTGATGGGGGGCTTTGTTTGGGTTTTTGAGTTTTTAGTTCACTGCTCCCGTTAACGCCACATCGTCATGCCGGGCTTGACCCGGTATCCAGTAAGTCGTTGAAACCACTGGATTCCGGCCTGCGCCGGAATGACGGAGAGATGTTATCAAAAGAAAAGGGGTCAATCGTATTACAATGTAACCCGCTAAAACCACGGGGTCGGACCGAGTCAACGCATTGATAAGATAGAATATTGGAGCTAAAATTAGCTATTTTCTGGCCTTAAAAGGCCCATTTCCCCAGCTAAATAACAACTTTAAGGATGAAGTGTTATGCCAAGAGCCAATCGCCACTCACTGCCAGGCCACGTCTGGCACATCACACACCGCTGCCATAAGCAGGAATTTTTGCTTAAATTTAGCCGTGATCGTGATCGATGGTGTTACTGGTTATTCCAGGCAAGGAAGCGTTATGGACTTTGTGTGCTGAGTTATATCGTTACGTCAAACCATATTCATCTGCTCGTTATGGATACAGGTGAATACCTGGCCGGGGTTTATGTGGGTGTGCCCAGTTGGCTTAAGCCAGACTAGCCCAGGTTTGTAGTCCACTGCCATTCCCGAATCTCCGGCATGTCTTCGCCGTGTTGTGTAATGTACTGCTGGTGTTCAAGGAGTTTATCGCGCATCAGTTGTTTCAGGTAAGTGCCCTTCGAGCCGAGGCCATCGATACGATCGATGACATCGATAACCAGATGAAAACGATCCAGATCATTGAGTACAGTCATGTCAAATGGCGTCGTGGTAGTGCCTTCCTCCTTGTAACCGCGGACATGCAGCATGTGATGGTTGTGGCGTCGATACGTCAGACGATGTATCAACCAGGGGTAACCGTGGAAGGCGAAGACAACATGTTTGTCAGTTGTAAACAGTGTGTCGAAGTCATTGTCGCTCAAGCCACTGGGATGTTCTTCTTTGGGCTGCAGGGTCATCAAATCAACTACGTTGATGAGGCGAACTTTCAGTTCGGGTAAATGTTCGCGCAGTATTTTTACTGCGGCGAGGGTTTCGAGGGTGGGCACATCGCCAGCGCAGGCCATAATTACATCCGGTTCACTGTCTATATCATTGCTGGCCCATTTCCAGGCACTGATCCCGGCGTGGCAGTGTTTTATTGCTGCGCTCATATTTAGCCACTGTGGCCCAGGTTGTTTACCGGCGATGATCACATTGACCCGATCACGGCTTTTCAGACAATGTTCTGTAATGCATAACGCGGTATTAGCGTCCGGCGGCAAATAGACTCGTACAATATTGGCTTTCTTATTTATCACATGATCGATAAAACCCGGATCCTGATGAGAGAAACCATTATGGTCCTGGCGCCAGACATGGGAGGTGAGCAGGATATTTAATGAGGCAATTGGCCGCCGCCAGGGGATTTCCTGACTTACCTTAAGCCACTTGGCATGCTGGTTAAACATGGAATCAACAATATGAATAAATGCTTCATAACAGGAAAACAGGCCATGCCGACCGGTTAATAAATAACCTTCCAGCCAGCCCTGACATGTGTGTTCGGAAAGAATTTCCATCACTCGGCCATTTGCGGCAAGGTGGTCGTCATAGTCGTAAGTTTCTGCCTCCCAGGTTCGGTTGGTAACCTCGAGCAGGGCCCCCAGTCGATTGGAGACGGTTTCATCGGGGCCCATGACGCGAAAATTCTGCTGTTCGGCATTCAGGGCCATGACATCACGTAGGTAATTACCCATCCTGCGTGTGGCTTCGCTAATCACGCCACCGGGTGTGGGAAGGTCCACCGCATAATCTCGCGGGTCGGGTAATTTCAGATCGTGCAACAACAGGCCACCGTTGGCGTGAGGATTGCTGCCCATGCGCCGATTACCCTGCGGTGCAAGTGCGGCGACTTCTGCAATCAGTCGACCGTTCTCATCAAACAATTCTTCGACCTGATAGCTCCTCATCCATTGTTCAAGCACACGGATGTGATCGGGTTTTTCCGCCAGTTGTGCGAACGGTACCTGGTGCGCACGCCAGTAGTCCTCGAGTTTCAAACCATCAATTTCCTTCGGACAGGTCCACCCCTTGGGGGTGCGCAGGATAATCATTGGCCAGCGAGGACGTGTGAATTTACCGCCGTTACGAGCCTTAGTTTGAATTGTCTTAATGTCATCCATTGCTTTGTCCAGCGTTGCCGCCAGGGCCTGATGTACAGTTTGCGGATCAGCACCCTCTATTACATAAGGTGTGTACCCATAGCCTCGAAATAGCGCCAACAATTCTTCAGCACCAATGCGCGCCAGTATCGTTGGGTTAGCGATTTTGTAACCGTTCAGATGGAGGATCGGTAACACCGCACCATCACGTTGCGGATTGAGAAATTTATTAGAATGCCAGGCAGTGGCGGCGGGACCGGTTTCTGCTTCACCGTCACCGACGACGCAGGTAACGATTAGATCTGGGTTGTCGAATGCCGCACCGTAGGCATGGCTGAGTGAATAACCGAGCTCGCCACCTTCATGAATTGAACCGGGTGTCTCCGGGGCCGTGTGGCTGGGGATGCCGCCCGGAAAAGAGAACTGTTTGAACAGTGCCTGCAGGCCGGATTCATCCTCAGTGATATTTGGGTACAGTTCGGTGTAACTGCCCTCGAGATAAGTGTTAGCTACTATGCCGGGGGCGCCATGTCCGGGTCCTGTAACATAAATCATATTCAGATTTCGTGCTTTGATTACCCGATTGAGGTGTGTATAAATCATGTTCAGGCCAGGGGTTGTGCCCCAATGACCGAGTAGCCGTGGTTTTATGTGCTCGAGTGCTAGAGGTCGTTTAAGTAAGACATTATCCAGTAAATAGATCTGGCCAATTGACAGATAGTTGGCTGCACGCCACCAGGCATGAATTAAACGCAACTCATCAGCCGATAGCGGGGTTTCTGTGATGGAAAAATGCGAGGCAATCATGTTGAACTCTCTTCTCTGGAATTGTTAAGTAAACGAATGCTGTGTTCGGCAATCATATGTTCTTCATCTGTGCTTATTACCCAGGCGCCAACGGGGCTATCTTTTGTACTGATTTGTACATAAGTACCACGCTCCAGGCCAGAATATTCAAAGCCACGTTTGTTAGCAGCGGCATCGAGATATAGCCCTAGCCATACACAGCGTTTGCAGATGGCTTCACGGATGACGGCTGAGTGCTCACCGATACCGCCCGTAAATACCAGTGCATCCAGTCCTTCGAGAGTCGCGGCCAGTGAGCCAATGGCGCGTACACTGTGGTGAACAAATTGTTCGATGGCCCGTTGGGCTTGCGGTGTTTTAAGTTTGAGTAAATCTGCCATATTGTCACTTTCGCCGGACACACCCAGCAGCCCGGACTGGAAATATAATAAATCGGATACCGCCTGCAAGGGCATGCCCTGTTGCTGAAGATATATCACCACCGCCGGGTCGATAGCACCACAGCGTGTCCCCATGGGAATACCATCCAGTGGTGTAAAGGTCATGGTAGTGGCAACGCTACGGCCTTCCTTCATTGCACATAAACTGGCGCCGTGACCTAAATGCGCCACAATGACTTTTCTTTCTGCTATTTTACCAGGAAGATCCGGTAGAACTTTCGCAATGTATTCATATGACAGGCCATGAAAACCATAGCGATGCACCAACTCAAGTTCTGGCCATGAGGGCAGGGCAAAGTGTTGTTCTACCTCTGGTCTATCGTGGTGGAAGGCTGTATCGAAACAGGCAATTTGTATCAGTTCAGGTTGCAGTCGTGCCAGTTCGGTAATGCCGAGTAGACATGCTGGCTGATGATTGGGTGCCAGGGGTATCAGGCTGTGCAGATAGTCAAGTACTTGGGGGGTTATCAGTACAGGTTGATGATAGCGTGTACCACCGTGTACAACACGATGACCGACCGCGACGATATCGAGTGATGGGGCTTCTTTTGAGAGCCAGTCGAGTATTATCTGTATTGCCTGCCCATGATTAGCAACATCGACTTGTTTCGAGTGTACTACTCGTTCATTACCGTCACTAACCTGAAGTCGATTGCTACCACCAATCGAGTCTATTCTCCCGCGGTACAAATTTTGCCCTAAGGGTTTACTCTGGTTTTTTTGTGAGGCACCCATCCCCGTCACTAAAAATTTTAGGCTCGACGAACCACTGTTGATAATAAATAGAACCGAGCTGGATGATGTTTGCAACATTAATTAATATCCAAAATGAGAATGGGCTGATCCCACCTGTGCCCAGAATATCACATCAAACAAAAATCACTGTACGAATACAAAATCGGTACATGGGCCGAACTTGTCGAGGATTTCTTTATTTATGGGTAAGGTTTTCACGCTCTTCTCCTGATATTTAATATATCAATGTAGAGTATGCTTCTCAGAACAAGTTATCTGTCACCTCGATGATAGTCCAGCCGTTTATTTTGTGTATTATCCAGCTGTGCGGCTATGACTATAAAAATAAACCCACTAAAATACATGTTCACGATCCCGCAGAAACCTGTAGGCCGCAACCTTAACGACATCATTAAATACAAACCACGACAGCGCATAGCCCCACATCCATATCGCATACTCCCAGCCGATAGGGGTAATAAATATCCCGTAGACGGCGATAAGTGTACCCAATATCGCTGTCGAAAAGATCGAATTGAACAGTAGCCACGAAGGGTAGGGCTTTTTCCAGAACCAGTTATCTGTACGCGTGTTGTATATGGTGCCATGGCCAGCGACGACTAGCTTGACAAAGAACAATGACTGAATGACTTCATCTGAAATTTTCATTTGCAATAAGATATAAAACAGAAGGAACGAGGAGATTACACCGGCTATACCCAAGACACTGGAAATAGTTAGTATCTCCGGCATATTCCAACGCACGGGGTTGGGATCCACCTTGGTATTATCAGACGCAATGGCCAGTATGGGAATATCATTAAGCAATGCCAGCACAATAATCATGAGCGCGCTAATGGGATAGAAATTAAATACCACAATGGCCAGCGTCATTAAAAGAATGATACGAATGGTTTCAGCAATACGGTAAATAGAATAGCTTTTCATCCGCTCAAAAGTTATGCGCGCCTGTTTAATGGCATCATTAATCACAGACAGGCCGGGGGCGGTGAGAATAATATCTGCTGCTGCTCGGGCGGCATCCGTAGCATTAGAAACAGCAAAACCACAGTCAGCTTTCTTTAGCGCTGGTGCATCGTTAACACCGTCACCCGTCATCCCTACAATATGGCCACCTTTCTGCAAAGTTTCAACGATGAGATATTTATCTTCAGGGATGACTTCGGCGAACAGGTCGACATCTTCGATCATATCTATGATGGCGGACTCATGAGTAT
The DNA here is from genome assembly GCA_013150915.1 of Gammaproteobacteria bacterium. Taxonomy (GTDB): domain Bacteria; phylum Pseudomonadota; class Gammaproteobacteria; order BMS3Bbin11; family BMS3Bbin11; genus BMS3Bbin11. The sequence goes on along the minus strand of JAADJE010000064.1, from coordinate 8,787 downwards.
GAATAAACTCACGATCCAGCAGGCGGGTGTCATAGAGTTGTTTGACACTTTCCATGACCCTGTCGGCAAAATGCCTGGCTTGAGCATGGCTGACCTCTTTATTGAGGACCTCTTTATTGAGGCATCCATAAATTGCCGTAGCCATGGCTTCTGCCAGTGCCAATAGCTCCTGACTACCACTGCCAGTAAGTTGATGGGAGCGAATGGTTTCGCCTTCTAAGCCCAGTAATTGTCCAACTTCTTTGGCGATGGCCATGTGATCACCGGTGACCATTTTTACCCGTACACCGTAATTTCGCATGTCGGCGATAACCTGCCGGGAATCCGCTCTGGGTGGATCATAAAGGGGGATCAAGCCAACCATTTCAAGAGCGCTGTCATCAACTTTTTTTCCTACTGCCAGCGTTCGATAGCCTTTGAGGGCAAGTTGATCAACCAGTTGATTGATGGCTTCAGTCTGCTCATCGGGCAGTGCAGCCATGTTAATCAATATCTGCGTGGCACCTTTAATCGCAGTGAAATGTTGTTCACCACATTCTATTTTGGCCTCCGTGTGTTTTCCTATCGGATCAAACGGGGTGAAGTGGTTTTGCTTAAAGCGGTTTAGGTCGATGTCGGGTAAATTTTCTTCAATATAGTGGAAAATAGATAACTCGATTGGATCATTATTTTCCTGTTTTGAAGCCAGTGCAGCAAGTTCAAAGAGCTCAGTTTGACTATGGCCACCCAGCGTCACCGGTTCTGCCACCTGCATTCGGTTTTCGGTTAGGGTGCCGGTTTTATCAGAGCAGAAAATATCCACACCGGCCAGTTCCTCAATCGCGGTGAGCTTTGAAACTATCGCCTGTTTACGTGCAAGATTCATGGCACCAACGGCCATGGTTACTGAGAGTACAGCCGGTAATGCAACCGGAATTGCGGCGATGGTGAGCACCAGCGCAAAGCGTGCGATTTCGAGAAAATTCTCGTGTCGAAATAACGAAACCATAATAATGATCAACACCAGAATGACAGTAATAATAATTAGAAAATTACCGATCTGGATAACCATTTTCTGGAAATGGCTACGTTCTTCCAGTTGGGCCTTAGCCACCAGGGAAACAACCGAGGAGAAATGAGTGTTCCCTCCGGTATTGATTACCACGGCTAACATCTCACCCTGTTTCACAACGGTATTGGCATAGGCAACTTCATTAATATTGCGACTCACAGGCAGCGACTCACCGGTTAGCGCGGCCTGATCAATGAGTAAATAATCACCCGATAGCAGTTGTACATCGGCTGGTATAATATCGCCAATTTTCAGCTTAATGATGTCGCCAGGAACGAGTTCACGTGCAGAAATTCTTCCGAATACGCCCTCACGTAAAACAGTTACCTGCTGATCCATTTTTGCTTTCAGTGCCTTCAAGGCATTTAGCGCACGGTGCTCCTGCATAAAGTCGAGTCCGGCATTCACCAGCAGCATCACCAAAATAATGGCGAAATCCTCCCATTTTTGCACCATTGCTGAAAGCAGGGCGGCCGCTTCAATCATCCATGGGATAGGCCCCCAGAAGCGGCGAAAAATCCGATGTCCGAGTGATTCTTCTTTTTCATCGATTGCGTTATAACCGTACTGTCTGATACGCTCGTTGGCCTCGGTTTTACTCAGTCCATTTTCAGCTGTAACTTCAAACCCTCTCAGGGTTTCAGTAACAGTTTGTTGGTTGTAATCATCAGTGTTTTGGGCCATGTGCCGCTCCAGGCTGATATTTGTGACAGATCGAATATATTCTAATAATCTTAATCATGATGTAACTCAGGTGATAGTGTGTTGTGGCATAGTGGGCTACTGTAAGTAAAGTTAATCATTTAGTGACATGTGGAGAAACTCAGATGTTTGAAATATTACCTGTAAACGATAAAAATATCCTCGCATTTAAGGTCACGGGAAAGCTTACTGATGCTGACTACAAACAATTTCTTCCGATTCTGGAAGAGACGATTCGTAGAGCAGGCAAGCTATCTTTATATATCGAATTACAGGCTTTTAAGGGTTGGGATGCGCAGGCAGCCTGGGATGATTTTCGTTTTGGTCTACAGCACGACCGTGATTTTAAGCGTATTGCAATCATTGCAGACAAACCACTGGTACATGCTGCCATTGGTTTTGCTAATTTATTTAGTCATTCTGAAATACGATTCTTTGATAAGAGTAAGTCTGATACGGCCTGGGACTGGCTTAGAGAAAAACCAAAGGTCAATGAATCTTCAAAACCAATACAGCCGTATAAAAATATATTGTTACCCACAGATTTCTCGGTGCATTCAGATGCGGCTGCTAAACGTGCACTGCAAATATCCGGGCAGTATGGGGTCAATCTTCATGTGCTACATGTTATTGATGATTTTGCGTATTACGCTGAAGATGTTGACCCTCTGATTACGGATATTTATCTACATAAAGATACCCTTATGGCTCAGGCCTACGAACAAATGCGCAAATTTACAGAACGTAACAAACTGGGCAAGGATATCGAACTCGAAACCCAATGGGGAAACCCCAAAAGGTCGATCATCTCATGGGCAAATGAGAAAAACAGTGACCTAATTGTCATGGGCTCTCACGGCCTACATGGTATTGAACGTTTGTTGGGTTCGGTCAGTAATTTTGTGCTACATAAATCTCCCTGTGATGTGCTCATTGTGAAATCATAGTGGGTAGGGTAGGCCCCTTAAGCTGAAGATGTTTTCGTAGCTGTGAATTCATTCGTACAATATGCACATACCGCGGCGCTGCTGTACGAATGAATTGGCCATTGTCGATCAGTGCTGCCAGACGATCAAGTTGGCCTCGGCCGGTACCTGTACCTCTGTGTTGTGAGGAATGACACGTGCCGTGAAATCGGTGGCAAGGCGTGTGGTTTCTACCGTCACCTGATAAGCGCAGCCATGTACCGCGCCGGTAATTTTTTCTTTATAATGGCATTTAATCACTAAGGGGTTGTAATCTTCAATGCCTTCTGCATAGAGTTCGACCTGGATTTGATCGGGTAGAATTTCGCCCAGGTAAACCTGTACCAGAAACGACCAGCCATTATTGATTTTTTGTGCATCGACATTGCCAAAGTGAATCTGGTCCCAATGTAATGTCAAAGTGTCGTGCCAATTATGCAGTTGTTTTGCTAGTCGACCCTGATTAGCGCATCTATTTTTATAGTCTGTTGCCGCAGGATAATAGAATTGTTCGACATATTCCCGAACCATCCGGTTGCTGCTAAACTGAGGGGCAAGTTTCGTCATACTGTTACGGATGAGATTTAACCAGTCACGGGGTAGACCCTGCGTATCGCGTGCATAGAACAGGGGAATGATTTCATTTTCCAGTCTCTGATAAAGCTGTTCTGCCTCAGTCACATCCCAATCCGGGTCTGCATCATGTTCCTTGCCATCACCAATTGACCAGCCAACATTGCAAGTGCAGGCCTCACCCCACCAGCCATCCAGTTCTGACAGGTTAAGCCCGCCATTGGCAAGAATCTTCATGCCGCTGGTGCCACAAGCTTCCCATGGGCGGCGAGGTGTATTGATCCAGACGTCGATCCCCTGCACCAGATGTTGCGCCAGGGCGATATCGTAATCTTCCAGGAATACCACATGACATCTTATATCGGGCTGATTGACGAACGTAATCCATTCCTGGATCATACCTTGGCCTTCAGCATCATCGGGGTGGGCTTTGCCTGCAATAATTAATTGTACCGGTTTATTCTTATCCCTTAACAAGCGTTTCAGGCGTGCCTTGTCATGCAGTAGTAAATTAGGCCGTTTATAGGTGGCAAAACGACGCGCAAAACCCAGTGTCAGGACATTAGGGTCGAGCGTTTGCGAGGCACTCTCTACCCGCTCCGGTGTTGCACCCACCTGGCCCAGTTGCAGAGCCAGACGCTGGCGGGCGTAGTGAATGAGGTCTTCCCGCTCATTGGCGCGTAATTTCCATAAGGTTGAATCATCAATTGACTGAATTGTCTGGTGAAGGGATTCCGTACTGCCAAGCCAGCGCTGTTTGCCACAGGTTTCTGTCCACAGTTGGTCTGCCCAGGGTGAATCCCACGATGGCATATGTACGCCATTGGTGACATGACCGACAGGGACTTCGGAAATTGGCCAATAAGGAAATAATACACTGAATAATTGCCGGCTCACTTCGCCATGCAATTGACTTACAGCGTTACAGCGCGCACAGCCCCGCATGGCTAAATAAGCCATATTAAATGCTTCGGTCGGGTCGTCGGCATTTTTGCGACCCAGTGCCAGCAGTTGTTGCAGGGAAAGGCCGGTACGGGTTAGAAAGGCATGAAACATCGGGAAATATTTATCGATGAATTGTGCTGGAAACGTATCGAAGCCAGCTTCAACCGGCGTATGCGTGGTAAAGATATTGCCGGCGCGTGTCATCCACAGGGCTTCATCAAATGAAAGCTTGTTCTGCTCCATACAATGGCGGGCACGTTCCAGAATAACAAAAGCGGCATGACCTTCGTTTAAGTGACACACCGATATATTATTACCCATGGCCTCCAGTAGCCGCCAACCCCCAATCCCCAGTACCATCTCCTGTAGAAAACGCAGTTCTTTGCCGCCCCCATATAACTTATTGGTGATACCACGGTCACGTGGGCTGTTAAGCGGGTCATTGCTATCGAGTAAATACAACTGAACACGGCCAACACTGACCTGCCAGGCCCGCAGCATTAACTGTCGACCTGGCAGGTTCAGGGGTATGTGTAACCATTCACCGTTTGCTAAACGTACTGGCTGAATGGGCAGGGTAGACGGTTCGTTATACGGGTAGATGGCCAGCTGCTCACCATCGGCGTCGATCATTTGACGGAAGTAACCTTCCTGATAGAGCAGGCCGACACCAACGGTGGGTAAGCCCAGATCACTAGAGGTCTTGAGGTAATCACCGGCTAGAATACCAAGGCCACCGGCATAAATGGGTAAGGCCTCGCCAAGGCCAAACTCCATGCTGAAATAGGCAAGTTGACCGATATTGACATTTTCCTGAGCTCCGCCATACCAGCCTCGGTCTGCCTGATAGGCAGCATGCTCCGCGCTCAGGCGTTCCAGCTCTTTACAAAATGGGGTATCCTCGGCGAGTTCTTGCAGGCGTTGTGAAGACGCATTTTGTAATAGCATCCACGGGTTTTCCGTGCGTTCCCAGCCCGCTTGATCCAGCATTTTCCAGAGCGCGTCGCTACCATGGCTCCATGTCCAGTGCAGGTTCAGTGCCAGATCAGTGAGGGCTTCCAGGCCTGGTGGTAACGAACGCGGCAGGAAAGTAGGCATAGAACTTAGGCCCTGGCACGGCCGAGCCGTTTTTCAATTTCTAATATGTGCCTGGTTGTACTGAGTACCGTGTCCGGGTTGAGGCTGATTGAGTCGATACCGATTTCAACCAGGTACGCCGCCATTTCAGGATAATCTGAAGGCGCTTGTCCACACAGTCCAGAATGACGTTCGTTACGCCGTGCGCCATCTACTGCCAGACGAATCATTTCTTTAACGCCAGGGTCACGCTCGTCGAAATCAAAGGCGACGATTTCTGAATCACGGTCAACCCCCAGGGTGAGTTGGGTGAGGTCGTTGGAGCCAATTGAAAAACCATCGAATAATTGTGCAAAGGCATCAATTTGAATCACATTGTTAGGGATCTCGCACATGACATAAACCTGTAAAGCATTTTTGCCCTGTTTAAGTCCATTCATGGCCATTGCCTCCAGTACCCGTTCGCCCTCTGCAATTGTCCGGCAGAAGGGGATCATTAATATAACATTGGTCAGTCCCATGTCTTCACGCACGCGCTTCATGGCAGCACATTCCAGCGCAAAACCCTCGGCATAATCAGGGTGTGTATAACGGGATGCTCCGCGAAAGCCAAGCATGGGGTTGTCTTCAGTGGGTTCAAAGTATTGCCCACCCAGCAGAGATGCATATTCGTTGGATTTAAAATCTGACATGCGTACCACTACCGGCTTGGGCCAGAAGGCGGCGGCAATGGTGCCGACACCTTCTGACAGCTGTTTCACAAAAAAATCAGTCGGGCTGTCATAGCCGAGACTTAATGTATCGAGTTGTTGGCGCTGAACCGAATCACGCACCCGTTCTGGATACAATAAAGCCATTGGGTGTGCTTTGATGGATTCATTGATAATGAATTCCATACGCGCCAATCCGATGCCATCATTGGGCAGAAAGGAGGTTTTGAAAGCGATGTCCGGGTTAGCCAAATTAATCATGATCTCGGTAGCCGGACGTGCCAGTGTGCCCAGATCGGTGGTCTCTTTTTCAAAGTCCAGCTCACCGCGATAAACACGTCCTCGGTCGCCCTGTGAGCAATCTACTGTAATGGCTTCATTATCCGGTATTACTGCTGTGGCATTATCACAACCGACGATGGCTGGAATCCCCAGTTCTCGTGCAATAATTGCGGCATGGCAGGTGCGCCCGCCCCGATTAGTGACAATGGCGGCAGAAATTTTCATCACCGGTTCCCAGTCCGGCGTGGTGGTGTCTGCTACCAGGACGTCGCCGGGCTGGAATTCATCGAGCTGCCTAATATCGCGAATCAGCCGTGCGCGACCCCTTGCGATACGTGTACCTACCGCATTGCCACGGGCGAGGGTTTCGCCGGTTTCCTTTAGATGGAATATTTCGAGGGTTGTGCCTGATAGTTGTGACTCAACGGTCTCAGGGCGTGCCTGAACCATATACAGTTCGCCATCAATTCCATCTTTTGCCCATTCCATATCCATGGGTTTGTTATGGCCCACTTTATTGCTGTAATGGTTTTCTACTTTAATGGCGTAATCAGCCAGGGTTAAAACATCCTTATCATCGATACAGAATTTTTGCTGGTCTTCTTTAGGTGTAGGCACATTATGCGTGGCTTCGCGGGTGCGGCCGGTAGCATATTGCATCTGAATCTTTTTTGACCCCAAAGTGTGGCGTAACACAACCCGATGTCCCTGTTTAAACGTAGGTTTATGTACATAAAACTCATCGGGGTCTACCGCACCCTGCACTACATTTTCACCCAGTCCGTAAGCGCCGGAAATAAACACCACATCACGAAAACCGGTTTCGGTATCAAGGGAAAACATGACACCACTGGCAGCAAGGTCAGAACGTACCATCTTCATAACACCAATCGACAGCGCGACTTTGAAATGCTCGAAGCCCTGATCGATACGGTAATGAATCGCACGATCAGTAAACAGGCTGGCAAAACAACGGCGGCAGGCATCCAGCAATTGCTCTTCACTTTCAATATTAAGGTAGGTGTCCTGCTGCCCGGCAAAGCTGGCATTGGGTAAATCTTCCGCGGTGGCAGAGCTACGCACAGCAACACTGATATCGCCCGGGTATTGTTTTTTTAGGTTATTAAATGCAGTCAGAATTTGCTCACGTAGATTTTCGGGTAATGTTGCAGCATAAATAATATCTCGTGCTTTTGCGCCACGTCGTGCCAGGTCATTTACATCGCTGGCATCGAGTCCATCTAAAGCTTTATGCAGGGCATCCCATGCCCCGGCCTTATCGAGCATATAGCGGTAGGCATCGGCAGTAATGGCAAAACCATTGGGTATTTTCACGCCCTGGGGGGTCAGTTCACGGTACATTTCACCGAGGGAGGCGTTCTTTCCACCAACCAGCGGGATATCTTCTATACCCAGTTTTTCAAACCAACGGATATAATTTTCGACTTCAGCCATAGTCTACACAGGTTAACGTGTTCAAACATGAAAAGTATATAGTGAAGCATGTTATCGGTGGGCCTGATTCAAGGTGCCCCGGAGACGATTCGAACGTCCGACCTGCCGCTTAGGAGGTACGAGGATGATTTATCCAGTCAATAAAATCGAGTAGTTAGCATACCGCTGTAAAGGGGACGGCGGGTAAGTAGGTAAAGGGGACGGAGGGATTAAAAAACAGGCAGTAACTGACGTCCTGTTAATCTCCAGCTTCTGCTGATTAAATCTATCTAATATTCATGAACGGCAATGCAAAGGAGTTGCGATGCCAAGAAGAACAAGGATGTACATCCCTGGTTTGCCTTACCACATTGTACAGCGAGGCAATAACCGTAAAGCCTGTTTCGTCGAGCCAGAGAATTACCGGTTCTATCTACAACTATGGCAAGAGTTATCCCTACGTTATAGGGCAGGTGTTCATGCTTATTGTCTAATGACCAACCATATTCATTTTTTGGCCACACCGGAGACCGAAACCAGTCTCTCAAATGTAATGAAAGTCGTTGGCAGTCGATATGCCCAGTATTTTAATAAAAAATACCATCGTACGGGCACCTTATGGGAGGGCCGGCATAAATCAAGTCTGGTGGAGTCTGAACGTTATTTGCTTACCTGTATGCGCTATATCGAACTTAATCCTGTTCGGGCCAGTATGGTGAACAAACCGGAAGAGTACAGCTGGTCGAGTTATGGTGCGAATGGCTGTGGAGATGAAAGCTGGCTGGTGCCACATGATGATTACTTGAGAATAGATCGCGATCCAGGAAAACGTTGTTACCGTTACCGCGAATTGTTTAAAGACCGGGTAAATCAAAAAGACCTGCATTTAATTAGAAAAGCAACCCACTACTGCCAGCCTGTGGGGGATGATAGATTCCGAAAAAGCATCGAAAAAAAGTATAATATTAAATTAGGGCAGATGAGCAGGGGGAGGCCGGCGAAAAAATAAGCAGAGTTGCCTAATATTTAATCCCTCCGTCCCCTTTAC
>JAADJE010000029.1 GCA_013150915.1 Gammaproteobacteria bacterium | reverse complement strand
GAAGTATCTGCTTCACCTCATCCCAGATAGCGAAGGCGAACATCCCTCTAAATAATTCAATGCATTTTTCACCATATTCTTCATAAGCATGAACAATAACCTCAGAGTCGGAGGCGGTACGAAATATATGGCCTTTAGCCTGAAGCTCCTTACGCAGAGCTTTATAGTTGTATATTTCTCCATTAAAGACAAGAAATACAGTTTTATTCTCATTTGAAACTGGTTGCTTTCCTGTTTCAATATCGATTATCGATAATCTTCGATGACCCAACCCAAGATATTCACCACGGCATGTTGTTGTTTCGTAATAACCACAATCATCAGGCCCACGATGTCTGATTGCATCCGTCATGTAATGTAATGATCGGGTTGACCCTATCTGACCATTACTTGATATTATTCCCGTTATACCGCACATGTTCTGCTACTACGCATAATTATAATCAAAACTGGCGCCTGGGTAAGTGAAATCATGAATTTGTAATTTCGACAAGAGCCGTAGTGACAGCTTGTCTGGAGAATTTTTTAAGGAATTGATTTCGCGCTTTCTCGCCCAGGCATGCAAGCTCTGGTTCTCTCTCAAGCCGACTTATTATTTCTGGCAATTCTATTAATGGATTTTCAATCAACATTCCGGATTCATCATTCTGAATATATTCGCGAACGACTGCTGTATCACTGGCAATTATAACTTTTGCCTGACGCATATACCGCAGCAGTACATCCTGACCGGACGCACCTGTATTGTGTTTCAATAGAAGTATGCAGGCTTTTGAAGCTCGAATCAGCTTATTAAACTCACTACCCTCTATGTCAGTGTAGATAGAGATATTAGCGGGTATTGAGGCAGCGAAGATTTCAGCGTTTTTTGATGGTGAACAGACAATAACAAGCTTGTCTGGCCTGTTCCTGAAAACCTCAATCAGGGACAAATAATCCCGATTACTTGCACCACCAGAGAAGTAGTAGTCACCCTGTATTGCAGCGTTTTTCAAAGCACCTTTTTCTTCTTTACCCCAGCTTCCCCAGGGCATATAGAGCAATTTCGATAAAGGGATGCCCAGTGTTCGACTGTATAATGATCGCTCCCATTCAGAAAAAACAATATATCGCTCCTCATCAACAGATAATAACCGAGAGAGAATGCGGAAGACCTTAAATGCTTTTGGAGAATGCAGGAAAAACCCGAACCAGAATAACCTTCTGCATTTTATGAGACCAATCTTCATCAATATCTTTAATGGAATAGTCGCATAACCTATAGAGAATAAAACATCAGCCTGGTTAAATCGTTTCAGGTGTGTAACAAGGAAATAGGTGTCATACACAAGGTCGGCAAGATGCGACCAGTTAGACTTGATACTACGAGATGATTCTACCACCGCAATATCCTGAAACCCCTGCTCTTCGAGATATGCAATGATCGCTTCATATGCATCACGACTATGGCGGATAATATACTTGCCTCTTTTTCGATTACTCTCGTATTCGTGCATACGTAATGCCTTAAAATCAGGCCTTCGCCATTTCTTCATCTATCATCATTTTAACAACATTACGCATGCTATTTTCTGCTTCCCAGCCGAGTAGCCTCCTGGCTTTAGTCGGATTACCAACACCAAAAGCAATATCGGTTGGTCGCAATAAATCTGGATCAGTTAATACGCTGTCTTTCCAATCAAGCTGAACAGAAGAAAATGCCTCTTCTACAAATTCTTCAAGACTGAATGCACTGCCAGAAGCAATAACAAAGTCATCTGCTTTTTCCTGCTGCAACATTCTCCACATTGCTTCAACATATTCTGCTGCCCACCCCCAGTCTCTTCTGATTGTGATATTTCCGAGATGGAGTTTTTCTTTACTTCCTTTCGCTATCCGGCAAGCTGCCGCGATAATCTTTTTTGTGACAAATCGCTCAGGCCGTAATGGTGATTCATGATTAAACAGGATTCCAGAACATGCAAACAGATCGTAAGCTTCACGATAGTTTGCCACCTCCCAGAATGCTGCGGCTTTAGCAACAGCATAAGGACTTCGAGGTCTGAAGGGTGTAGTTTCATCTGCACCTCTGGCCTCGGTGTTGCCAAAACATTCGCTTGATCCCGCGTTATACATTTTTATTGGTAAGCTGGTGAACCGGATCGCTTCAAGAAGATTCAACGTGCCCGTGGCAATGCTTTCCAATGTTTCGACTGGCTGCTGGAACGACAACCCAACCGAACTCTGGCCAGCTAAATTATATACCTCATTGGGTTGAACTCTTGACAGAATCTGCAAAACGCTACGAAAATCAGTAAGTGCCATTGATACAACTTTTACTTCATCCCTTATTTTCAATGCCCTTAGATTGCTAAAATGTGAGGACTGGGCATCGCGTGATGTACCATAAACTTCATAGCCCTCTCTCAGTAACAAGCGTGCTAGATAGGCTCCATCCTGCCCTGATACGCCGCAAACCAGCGCTTTTTTCATGACACCTTCTCCGATACACTCATGTATTTTTCAAACTCGGCACATATTGTTGGAATAGAGTGCTTTTCATTGATAAAGGCTGCAGCACTTTTACGTAGCTGTCCCGCCAATCCGGGGTTTTCGAAAATATCGACAATTTTTCTCGCAAAATTCTGTGGATCATTTGATGCCATTAGGTGCTCCCCGTCAATCGCACCAATAGCTCTGGCCGCTGTATCGGTGGACACGATCGGCAGTGCCGACCTCATAGCATCCAGCAATTTGATCCGAATACCACTGGTAGACAGAACTGGTACGGCCACCGCTGTTGTTTCTCTGTACAGTTTATCAAGATCATCTACAAAACCAAGCCCACTGACCCGCTCATCACCAAGTCGTGAAGCTATCTCTGAACTTCCTTTGCCAACGAGCTTGAACCTTGCATCACTTTCCATTGCCCACAAACGCGGCGCCACCTGAGTAAGCATCCATTCAACTGCTTCAGCATTTGGCTGCCAGGTAAAATCAGACACCATCAGAATGGTGAGAGTATTTGTCGCAATACCTGAAGAACAAGTGTTTTCCTTAGGGTCTGGCTTTATGTAAGTAGGTAGATACGATACGCTTCTTTCCTTCCCCTCTTGACTGATCTGCTCCATATCAGTCACGCTCAAACAAAATATGTGGTCCAGATTATCTCTGACAGATTGTTCAAATCGCGCACAACGTCGCCGCTCAATTCTTGCTAATTGCTTGAGCAATGACAGTTGATGTTGTTTGATAAAATCAGATAATACATTTGTTTCAATATCAATAACGATAGAATCAATGCACGCTTGCGGTGCTTGCGTGCGAAGCTGGGGAAGATATGCGCCCAACCGCGTGTCGTGGCAAAGGATTATATGATTGTATGTTTTTTCGGACAGTATCATACCCAGTGTTTCGCTGAACTGGCTTGAAACAAATTTTGCGGCAAAATAAGGCAGATGTCGCTTGAACATCTGTCGCACAACGCAAAGTATAGCTCGTATATCCCGGCGAATATGAATCTTGTGAGGAACAATATGGATACTGTCAATCGCTGGAAGTATACATTGAAGCTCTCGCCTGTTCTTTTCGAGATCTCCTTCACCGAATGTAAGCAGTGTAAGATTACCAACTTCACAAAGCGCTTCGAGAAAACCCATAACGGCAATTTTTCCACCGTTGTCTGTAGGCACAGGAAATTCGACATTCAGAAACAGGATATCTGGTTTCATGGAAGGGCAACCGGAAGCCTGAGGTTGTTTGTTGATTGATGCATTATCTATCCAATACTGTTCGTTTCTCACAAAAATATCTATCAGCGCATTCGAGTAAATCAGTACAATTGGCCTAGCCTGTATCTACCCGCTGAGTCGTCGAACTCTGTCGCGGCAATATCGCAAGAACAGGCCACCAAAGGTTCGAATGTAGGCCGTCGCCAAAAATCGGAACTGTTTATCCGGAAAGTGTTTTTCGGCATAATACTTGTAGACTTGAAAATTACTGACTGAGTATGGCCCTCTAAATGTTTTGATAATATCGCCAATGGTCATTTTTTGATCTGGTAGAACCATATTTTTGGTATTAACATCACTATATACGACTGAGTCGTAATCCAGATAAACTTTGTAGCCTGCCTCATACGCAGTCAGAATAAGGTCTGTATCTGCATGATATTGTGGGAAATGCTCTGCATCGAACAACCCAATGTGCCGAAATACCGCTACGGGGAAAAGTACTCCTTTGCCAGGAAGGTAGGACACCTCGACCATGCCGCTGTGTTCTTCTGTTCGTTTTTCACCCGTCTTTGTCAGTGATACGCCTCTACATTTATCTCGATCAACAATCCAGCCACTGGTCTCGATCAGGTCAGGGTTATCCATGAATACGCCCAGAGAGCCTATGATCGCATTTGTGTGTGTATTGGCTCGCTCAACTTTCTGCTTAATGTAATCTGGTGAAATGACCGAATCATTATTTATGGTCAGAATAAAATCATTTTCACCACAATGGCTCAACGCGTACTCGATACAGCAATTTATCCCTCTCGTCCACCACAGGTTCCCGTCACCTGACAAAACAACAACGTCGGAGTGATTCTGCTTTATGTAATCTTTTGTGCCGTCGGTAGACCCGTCATCACAGACCACAGTGATAAAATTACTATAGGTTTGCCTCTCAACAGATTGTAGAAAAACCCGGGTCTCTTCAACACGGTTATGAACCGGAAAAACTACATAAACTCTTGGCGTTTTAGCTTCAGCCATAACAGACCCTATTAACATTCAAGTGAAACTGTGCAACGATCAAACCGGCCCGGGAATGCAGCAGTCAATCCTGCTATTCCAGAATAAAAGTAAAAATTAATTTACAAGGCAGCATCCCGCTAACGCGATACACAAGCACCTCACTGGCTGTTTTACTCCCTAGTTGTGATGAATACCAACCTGCTATTGGACTAACCGAACCTTTTACCATTTCTGTAGCCACGTCCATATCACACGATAGTTTTACTTTTTTGTGACGATTACGATGCGTAAGAATCCAGCTATCGCTGTCATCATCCCATGTACTGAAAACATCAGGGTGCAAATGCCAGTGCCAGTCCAAGTGATGAACGCCGTTACCTTCAAGTACATCAGAAATTACTATGCGATGCTCACACTCAAAATACTCGACTTTCCGTACATGTGTTACGCCAATCTTGGCGTACCCATCGTGTGTACCTGTCACCCATTGCTTAACATCTTCAACACCGTGACCCACAAGTTGAGCACTGGCATGATCAAGCCACAGGAAATCTCCACCTATCTTCGATTGATCAGTATTATCGACCACTACTGTATTATGTGCAGCCGTACTTCTGAAATAATTCCGCCACTCCGGGTTATCGTGGTAGATGTAGGTACCGGGATCCACCAGCCACCAGACTCCATCAAGAGCCAGGCAAATGCTCAACGCATCAGCATGCCCATGTGCGGCAATACTGGTATAACCCAGTGGCCCAGCATCGAATACAATATGGGTCGTGTCATCCCCAAGCACTGCATACCCACCCTCTTCGAAAAAACAGGGCAGATTAACGACATCAGAAACACGATTCTCTATGATTTCAGCCGGATTTTTTGCAGCCATCAGCGAATACCAGAAAGATGTTTCTGTTAGAATATATTCTTTATTATTCATCATTTTACATGCGGATAGAACATCAAAAAAGGGGGAGTCACGGCGGCTGATCATGAACGGTGCAACACATCCGTCATCTGCATCACCAATCTGCGGGGGCACACCGCCAACTGGTATCAACGTTTCAAGAAAACGCGCCATATTCTCTATTGTGTGTGTATATCGGTCTGAAAAAGCCTGTCCGGCTACCTGACCAACAAGACTGGAAAACAACAGGTACTCAAGCACCCAATAATGGTAATAAATCGCTTGCTCCTTATCCACACCGTCTGGATAAACCTGTTTTACCGCTTCTTCTTCCAGGCACATCTTCGCATACCCTGCCCAGTTTCTACCACACGAACCAAAATCAAAAACTGTGCAAAGTGTCCATAAACCCGTCAGTTCTCCGATCAAATGATTGTTTGCAGAAGAATACGATGAGAGGTTATGGCGGATGAACCAGGCATGTTGGTAAAGCGCATCTCGAAGGTGATTTTCATCGCCCAGCAGAGAAAATAGTCCGCGCTTTTCACCACTCAAAAGGAGCAAGCTGTGAACTATACTCCAGCTGATACCCCTTAATGCCACTTCCAGTGAACTGCACCAGTGGACGGTATAGCCAAAAGGGCATGACACTATCCATGACCTGATATGTTCTGCGAGAGTTTCCTTGTAAGCTGGATTACCTGTCAACAGATAACCTATCGCAAGTGGAACCAGATGCTGGTGGCGACCTAACTCCCAGACAACTTTTATATCTCCAACCTGTTTTTTTTCCCGGTAATTGATCCCTTTGCCATACCGTGATGGAGATTTGATGCCGCTTACAGGTTCTTTCAGCCAGTCTATGGGATGCCCCAATTCCACATTTTCATAGGAAAAAATATCTACCCTGCCACTCACAAGTCTGTCGAGTTTGCTCAAATCCAAAGTGAACTGGCTATTCCAAATGCTGGCAACATCCAGATCCTGCGCAGAGAATATCGATCTGTCCATTTGTGTCGATGTCTTGACACTAGGGCGCCATCCTGTAGCTAACAAAAAAATTTCGCCCCATTGGAACAGTAATTGCTTCACACGACTTGCCATCTCGGCAAGCCCCATCACCTTTATTCTTTTTATAGTCCACGCCAAATTCAAAAACATTCTCCGTTGAAATCAATATCCACAACCAACTATCGTGAATTTTCCTTGTTTCTTTAGAACATATTGCTTCGCCCTATTTATATACAATTTATATAGCAATAGCGAGTCCCCCTCACTGTGGGAAAGGTAGGGGCGGCTATAATGGAAAATCAGATGGGAAAAGGGAGGATTCTGCGCTCTCAGGCTATGCCTGGAGTCAGGTGTTTGAACTGCCAGTTGTACTGCGGGTGGGCATCTAGCACATCTTCTGTATATCTAGGGTTTAGCGTGTAATTCGTGAAGTTGAAACGATAAAGTTATCGTAGTATTCATACTGTGTCTGACCAGGACGATTAATCGCATCAGTCGGATCACCGCCGTAATAACTGTACATAAAAATGCCATCAATGCGCATGGTGTTCACGGACCGGAAACGACGTCGCGAATCGACCATTAGCTGGCCATTTACCCATTCCTGGATAATACCGTCTCTGAGGTCACCCACTCCATCCGTAGCAGTTGCTGTGTTCTGCTTGATGCGTTGCTCAATGCGCACCCACTGCCCTTTGGGCATACGCCACAAGGTTTGTGCATCAGGTGGATTTGATCCTGATGTTACATTGGTCTCAGGCGTTGCTGTATCAAAAATTATGTCGCGCATGACCACATCAGCATCATAGACATATGCACTGAATTTATTTTCACCCAGACCAGCGTAGGGTTCGGCACCAAGCAGCTGGTGCATAACAGAAAATGCCTTAACCCCCTCAGGGACCGGGACTGCCTGATAGGCATGTGAAGCTTCTAACAATGTGCCATACATCAAACCAGGCATCTTCTCTGCGGCAATCAGTTCATAGTTATCCGGAATAAAGATATCAAATGCCATGTAGTACTCGTCTGCCGGCGGGAAGCGTGCCTTGAAACGGAATCCTCCCTCCGAACCAGCCCTGTTGGCCCTGTGAGTAACACGCATAACCTTGCCGCGTGATGGGCTGCTGGATGGGTCACTCACAATATCTGTATCGACTATGACGATGCCTTCAGTGCTCTCATTCGCGTTGAAATCCTGCATTGCATTCTGCTTTGTATACGGCCCACCCGGGTGATTTTCAAAATCTACGTACAGCACAGCTTCTGCTGAAGGCGTTACAACAGGATCAGCAGTAGTGGCTGTATTTTCAGGTGGTAGAGTCTCGGTAGGTAAGTCTGTAACGACAAGTTTAGTATCAGATATCGGCGAAGAAGTAATTATTCCAGAATTACTATTGAGATTGGCGGGGGTGAGTGTGAATACAATATCATCAATAAGGAATGGAATATCTGAACTGGTACTAACAAGCGCTCTTTCTTCAAGTATAAGGCTTGGTGTCTCACTGACCAGGTATTGTGTGTTTGGTATGTCTAGAATCATCGGATTCTGCATAAGAATGTTGATGTTTATCCCACTAACAGGGACTCCATTATCAGCAGCATCAAACGCTCTGTCACCCAGATAATCCAACGCCAATTTCTGGATCAGCATATCGGCTGTTATATCCAAGCCTGCTGCAAATGACATCTCATCGAGTATGGCTGCCAAGGCCTCAATGGCTGAACGGTAATATACTACCAACTGTTGTTGTTCGACAGTCACCGTGTCTTTTGTAATTATAGGCGGCGTTTTAAAAATATCGATCTGGCTCGGCATTCCAAAGCCCAGTCTCTGAACAACCTCATCGTTATATAAGGCCAATCTGAACTCGAGTAGCGGGTCGGTACCACGAGCACTTTCTGCACCAACAGGCTGATTAAGCTCCAGGCGTAACATTTGATAGACAAGTGTCGTATAAGGAGTCGCATACACAGCCTTCCCTGAAACCAGAGATTCCAGGGTAATAATCGTCACAAGTTCACTGATGACAGGCGCGGTATTGGTATTAAGGTCGACCGCGTTTGTCCCGTCAATTACCAGAACATACGGTGGCGCGCTATCCGGTGGTGCTGTCCGGGAAACGGATAACCCTTGAATATCAGCGTATGCATTGGTTGTTGCCGTGGCAACAGGCTTGTCCGAGTCATAGAGCTTCTCAAAATTAGTATCCAGCGCAAAAATCGAGACCTTGGCGTAAGCAAGGGGGCCTTTTATTCCAGCACCGGTTATTTCAAAAACGCTGTCATTTGCAGGTGCCAGGCTCTGCTGGTCTGAGACTGACGGAGATGAACCACCTCCACCACAAGCAGTGAGTACTGTCAGACTTATCAGTGCAATCAAACGGCGATTAATTATTGCCAGTGTCTCAAACATCCTTAAATACCCACTTCCTAAAGACAAACTTACGCTCTCTAGCGGCAATTCTTATGCCAAGTTTTAATAAACTGACTTTTTGACTGTAATAGAAGGGACTTATGAGAAAAATCTCGGGAAAATATCCGGTTTATTGATAAAAAAAACAGACCAATATGTCTGCATTAAGAGACGCAATTAGCCTAATTACTGCTATTACATTGTTTATAATGATTATTATCCGTCTCCAAACGGAGACACATTTTGAGCTGCCGGACAGACCTGTAAGTTTCAGAATCAGGAAAAAAGTAGATCATATGCCGAAAGGAGCTTTGATACTTCATGATCCCAAGCCAGGACTTCTTCAACGCGTTTCCGACCATAATTACCCATACGAATTCTCGCTTGTTCATCATCGAGCAAACTGACGATCTTTTGTGCCATGTCCTCAGCATCATTATTTTTTGCATATAAAGAAGCTTCCTGGGCTGAAAATCGTCCCTCCGTTAAATCAAACTGCACGATGGGTTTACCCAACGCCATGTATTCCATAATCTTGTTCATGGTCGACTTATCATTCATTTCATTGGCTACATCCGGGTTAACGCAGACATCCGCTGTATTAAGCATTTCCAGCATATCCTGATCTGGAACGCGTCCAGTGAAGGTAACAAAATCTTTCAGGCCAAGTTCATCTGCATAAGCCTTCATTTCCTCCAGAGATGTCCCACTGCCAACCAGACCAAAATGAATGTCCTTGCGCCCCAAATCGTGCACAATGTGCCGAGCTGCCCTGAGCAAATAGTCGATACCTTCCTGCCGCCCCATTACACCGACATAGCCAACCAAAAAACGTCGGCCTTTTTTGAGAGATTCAACCGGCGGCATAATCTTCAGGCGGTCCAGCTTGGGGCCACTACGAACTACAAATACACGATCTTCTGACATCTTCCCACGTTCAATAGCAATTCGTCTGTAAGATTCATTGGTAGCAATGGAAACATCGGCCAACCTGAACGTCCACCTTTCCCAGGCCAGCATCACACGGTAAAAGAAATCTCTACGGCTGAATTTGGCTTCGTAGAGTTCCGGATTGATATCATGATGGTCGAACAGAAACTTTTTTCCCAGCAATTTGAAAAAGCCACCCACCAGAAAAATATTGTCGGGTGGATTACAAGCATGCACGACATCAAACCCTCTTGTGAGCAAAACCCGCCAAGCCAATATGAACTCCCAGAATAGAGCTGCACTGTATTCCATCAGGTAACCCATTGCGCCTTCGGCTTCAAGAGGCAGGTTATGCCGATAGATATACACACCATCAATGACTTCGTGCTTCTTTTCGTATCCTTTTCCGGTCGGACAAATTATGGAGACTTCATAACCTGCCTCGAGTAGTGTAGTCGCTTCCTGCCAGACACGCCGATCAAATGGTGAAGGAAGATTCTCGACAATAATCAGAACACGACGTTTTTTACCAGCAAATGCCATCGTAGCGTCCTTTCTGGCTTCTGTCAGAAACAATCCTCACCAGGTCAACAACAATCTGCTCAGGTTTTATACGATCCAGTACTGTCGAAAACTCACGGTCACTATTTCCGATAACAATTGTGCTGGACTGATCCAGCACCTCATCGATAGTATTTACCATCAGTTTCGAGATATGCGGGATCTGGTTGAGAATATAGTCACGGTTTGCTCCTACCAGACTGGCCAGGTTGACGTTACGATCATACAGTCTTAGGTTGTATCCCTTGCCCAGCAAACGCTCAATGAGTTCTACCAACGGACTCTCACGAAGGTCATCCGTGCCAGCTTTAAAACTAAAGCCGAGAATGCCGATATCCTTGTTTCCTGCCTCCATAATCATGGCCAGCCCTTTTTCAATCTGGTAGTTATTGCTAATCATAATTGAGTCAAGTATTGGCACGCTAATATCCAGACTATGAGCCTTGTAAGTCAAGGCCCGAACATCCTTGGGCAGGCAGGAGCCACCGAAAGCAAAGCCTGGTTTCATATAATAAGGCGACAAGTTCAGCTTGGTATCCTGGCAAAAAATCTCCATCACCTTATGCCCATCAATTCCAACAGCTTTTGATATATTACCAATCTCATTTGCAAACCCGACCTTCAGTGCATGCCAAACATTGTCACTGTACTTGACCATTTCTGCTGTTTTAACATCTGTCTTGATCAATGGTGCATCCATATCCTTATAGATACTGGCAAGCAGATCACCACTTCTTGTGTCAGTTTCACCGATAACAGTTTTCGGTGGGTTGAAGAAATCGTATACGGCTGTTCCTTCACGCAAGAATTCAGGATTGTTACAGACACCGAAACCCTCACCGGCAATTTTTCCTGAGGCTTCTTCCAGTACCGGTATAACGACATCCATCATACTGCCGGGCAACATGGTGCTGCGTGCAACAATAACGTGGAAATCGGTTTTATCCCTAAGTGCCAAACCAATCTGTTCACACACGTTTCTGACATATTTGAGATCTAACCCACCATTGATCAAACTCGGTGTGCCAACACAAATAAAAGACATTTCAGTCGAATTTACAGCATCTTGTACATCAGTTGTCGCTATCAGTCTGCCTTCTTTCACTGCTACAGAGATGATTTCGCCGATATCATCTTCAATCACAGGAGTCTGACCACTATTTATCAGATCCACTTTGGGTTTATAAGGGTCAACACCAACCACTTTATGCCCTTCACGCGCAAGACAGCCCGCAGAAACTGCGCCCACATAACCAAGACCAAATATGCTTATTTTCATCGTTTTCCTCACCCGGTATTCCAGGCAGACGCTTTATTTGAAATCATGAAAGGACATCTTGTCCTGTGTCCGATAATATTTATTTCCTGTTATCCAATATATCCTGATAAAGGTCCAGATAACGTGTTGCAAAATGCCTCAACGTAAAAGCATGTTCGACTGTCTCTCTGGCAGCTGCTGATAGTCTTTTCCAACGCTGCGTTTCACTTAGAATCCAGGATATCCCGTCTGCCAGACGAGAAGTATCAAAACTAGGTGCCATAAATCCATTTTTCTTGTGCTCAATCATATCTGGCATTCCACCTATCTTGAATGAGGCGACCGGCGTACCACTCGAAAGTGCTTCAAGGACAGTATTAGGCAGATTGTCTTCCAGCGAAGGGAGTACAAAAATATCGCATGCTGCATAAACTATCGCCATACTGATTTCATCATGAAGATTACCAAGATAATGTATTTTTGATGTAACCTCTGTTTCACCCGACAACGCACCGAACACAACCAGCTCATAATCAGGCTTCGTGTTTTTTGCCTCAAGCTTTTTCAGTGCCTCCATCAACAGGTGAAATCCTTTTCTCCTGTCACTGGTCGCAGACCCTGCACCAAATAGAATCAGTTTTTTATCGGCAGGCAACCCGAGTATTTGTCTTGCCAAAACACGATCCATGGGATGAAATCGTTCGTGATCAATCCCATTGGGTAATATCTCTATCCTGAGGTTTTGAAACAGCACGCTCTCTGCCGCACACTTCGCCAGCCACTGGCTGGGGGCAACAATAACCATATCCTGCCTGCCCGCCCAGGCTTTTTTCTTACGCCGCCAGACCCACCGATTAATATCCAGCCCGGACTCACTCACCGGCCGATTATCAGAACGATAGCCCTGCTTGTATCGTTCACTTTCTCCGGTGTAATGCTCCCCACCACAAAACGGCCACATATCGTGCAAGGTCCAGACTATCGGCTGAGTAAACTTCCGCAGTGTTTCTATCCGCATAAACCCGTGATTCAACCAATGCAGGTTCAGTATATCCGCTCCAAGCAATGCAAGCCGTTGTGGTAAACGATCCGGTGGCCAGGCACTTGAAATCTTATCGTGACCGGTGTGTGAGAACCGTGGCGGGATGAGTTCAAGCCGTGGTGAAACACGAGACATAATCTTGTCGAATATGGATGACGGCCCAATAGTAAACGTGTCCTGACCAATTTTTTTGTTGACCAGCATGCACGAATCCACGTTCAATGCCCGGAGCCCTCGGGTCAAACGGTATGCCGCAATCGCGGCTCCCCCAGCCCTGTCGGATTCGCTAAGCTGGATAACTTTCATAATAACGACTAGTAAGTAAGCTGCACCTTGAAATCGACCTGCTCATCATCATAATCACGAATATCATCTGATGAATTACGGTCCTCATTTCTGTAGCTCAATGTTACACGCACAAAACCACGCGGTTCCCAGTTTGCTGACACCCGGTACAACAAGGTATCATCATCGCGCTTGGGAAGACCTAGAGACTGGTTAATTTTATTGGTCCCCTTAAAGTCATCATTTACAAAAGACACATCCCCATCCAGATAGACTTTAGACGTTACTGACCATCTGGGCGATATACTAATCCCCTTGGAAAGAACATAACTCGAAATTTCTGTCCGGAATGTTGATGTTTCATGCCATACAGCGACATTGACCTGGGTCTTTCCCGTTAGTTTTGAGATATATGTCAAACGCCCGCTTACACCCTGAAAATCTCTGTCATCCAGATCGTCGTAGGTCAGGTCTGTATAACCAAACCTGGCTTCCAACGAAGAAATGCCTGTCGCTTCCCAGAACAACAGGCCACTTACCGTTGTTTCTGCATAATCGTTGCTCACCGGCACACCACCTACAATGCCTCTATTCAAATCATTTTGTACACGCCTGACGCGAAGCCCTACCTTTGTATTCAGCGTGTTTTTGTATAACACATCGAACTGGGCACCGGTGACATCACGATCAAGTCGTTTCCTGTTCTCATAACTGACATCTGAGACGTCAACTTCTGCAGATAATCGCAAGTCCGGATGCAATTGATAGCCCACCTCGAGAAAGTTCGTTTTTCTCGTCCTCATTTCCTTGTTACGCGTGGATACCTGGGTGAATGAAGACATTTCCTTGAGATAACGACTACCCAGGCTACCGGACCACAGGTTACCGACTTCCCAGTCCCAGGTCGCCCGACCATCGAGTCGGGTATTGTCGAGTTCACCAAAATCGTCATACTTTGTTCGTTCTACCAAGCCGTTCAACAACAAATGTTGTCTACTGAGTTTTAAATCAGAATCAAAACCAGCACCCAGGTACGTAAGCGTTTCATTTTCTTCATTGCTAGCAC
>JAADJE010000072.1 GCA_013150915.1 Gammaproteobacteria bacterium | reverse complement strand
GTAATAGCTGGCTATTGCGAAGGTTTCCAACGAAAAAGCTGGATATTTTAGGCGTAAGATACGAGTTCATGAATTAATCAGAGGTTCCTTAGCTTTAAGCTTCGTACTTTCAACTTTCATTGGCTGCAATCCCAGACGTTCAAACAACAATCGATCGCTATCGGCTTCCGGGTTATCCACAGTAAGTAAGCGCTCACCATAGAAAATAGAATTGGCACCCGCTAGAAAACACATCGCCTGTGCTTCATCAGACAGGCTCTGTCGACCGGCAGACAGGCGCACCAGCGAAGCCGGCATCAGGATACGGGCAACGGCAATACAGCGGGTGAATTCAAAAATATCCAGTTCCTCTGTTTCCGCCAAGGGCGTGCCTTCGATTTTTACCAGCAGGTTTACCGGCACGCTCTCGGGGTGATACTCAAGATTGGCCAGTGTCATCAGCAGGCCTACCCGGTCGGTCTGCTCTTCCCCCATACCGACGATGCCACCGCAGCAGACCTTCATGCCGGCATCACGTACGCAGGAAAGTGTATCCAGTCTGTCCTGGTAGGTACGCGTGGTAATCACCTTGTCATAGTATTCCGCAGAGGTATCAAGATTATGATTGTAATAATCCAGACCAGCCTGCTTCAGTTGGTGCGCCTGCTCGGAGGTCAGCATGCCGAGTGTCGCACAGGTCTCAAGTCCCAGTGATTTGACACCTCTGATAATCTCCAGGATACGTTTAAAGCCTTTCGGTGTCGGCGTACGCCATGCGGCTCCCATGCAAAAACGACTGGCACCGTTTTTCTTCGCCTCTCTGGCGCTTTCCATAACGGTCGCTTCATCCATCAAGGGCTCTACTTTAAGAGAAGTATCATGCACCACGCTCTGTGAACAATAGGAACAGTCCTCTGCACAGGCTCCGGTCTTAATATTCAGCAGGGTACTGAGCTGTATGGCATTGGCGTCAAAATTTTGACGATGCACTGTTTGAGCCTGAAATAACAAATCATTCAGCGGCAGATCAAACAACGACTGTACTTCTTCACGTCGCCAATCGTGACGTAAATCACGTTTCAAATTCATAGCTGATGCCATTACTTTTCCCATCCTGCTGATTACCCTATAATTAAAGAAACTTTGATTTATTCGTCATTACGAGGAAGGTAGTGACGAAGCAATCTCTAACCAACTGATTCTAATCAAAGAGATTGCCGCGCTTTGCTCGCAATGACGGGCTTCTTTGAGTATTCAGCATTTACCAAAATATGACTGGATACGAAGTCTCAGTTTTTCGACTTGAATTGTCAACCTGGAGAACCACGGATGGTTTACAACTCCGCATTCAAAAATCTTCTGAACAGCCTGCTGCCCGTTTCCTGCGGACTTTGCAATGCGACCACAGGCGGTCATCTATCCCTCTGTCAGCCCTGCCTGAGCGAATTGCCATTTCTCGGTTCAGCCTGCAGCACCTGCGCCCTGCCTATGGCCAGCACCGGCCGTTGTGGGAAATGTCAGCAGCACTGCCCCACCTGTGATCAGTGCCTCGCACTGTTCCTCTATCAGGAACCGGTAAAATTTTTAATTCAGCAGTTTAAATTCAGCC
Source organism: Gammaproteobacteria bacterium (assembly GCA_013150915.1). Lineage (GTDB taxonomy): Bacteria > Pseudomonadota > Gammaproteobacteria > BMS3Bbin11 > BMS3Bbin11 > BMS3Bbin11. Next base: position 13,346 of record JAADJE010000072.1, on the reverse strand, counting down.
ACAAACTGGAATACGGTTGTTTATTCAGTTCGTTAATGGCAAAAAAACTACTTTCATTGCAGGAATGGCCCCATGTACTTATTCCAGTCCCCTTGCACCCTAGTCGTCTGCGCAGCCGGGGCTTTAACCAGTCGTGGGAGATCACACGCCAGTTGTCAAGAATCACCGGCATAAATGCCAGCCACAAAATCTGCCAACGGATAAAAAAGACCCCACTGCAAACCGGGCTTAAAGCCAGTGAAAGAAAACGAAATCTCAAACAGGCATTTGCCGTAATAGCCGATGTAAAGGACCTGCATATCTGCATCGTTGATGATGTAATGACAACGGGTTCAACCCTGGAGGCTATCGCCGAAGTACTAAAAGCAGCAGGAGCGAAAAGGGTCAGTGGAATGGTTGTCGCGAGAGCTGTATTGTAAAAAAAATCGAAGTCAGTTTTTTTTACAAAAACAAATAAAACAAAAATACACCTAAAATTAAGCGATAAACAACAAACACCATCATTCCCATACTTTGTATCATTTTCAGGAACAGGCGGATACAGATGTAGGCAAACACGGCTGACATAACGGCACCAATAATAAAACTACGCCAGTGAATATTATCGGGTGATTCCACCAGATCAGCACCGAGCAGTATACCGGGCAATATGATCGCGGGAATGGATAATAGAAACGAAAAACGCGCGGCTGCGGTGCGTGTCAGTCCGAGTATCAGCGCCGTCGTTATGGTAATGCCCGAACGTGATGTGCCGGGTATCAATGCCAGTACCTGCGATCCACCGATCCACAGCGCATCTTTCCAGCTCAGGGAATGTTCATCTCTCTCTCGTTTACCGATATAATCTGCCCAACCCAGCAGCAAACCAAAGACAATTGTTGTCGTGGCAATTACCAGGGGTGCTCGCAGTTCTCCGCCGACAGCCACTTTCATCAGCACGCCACCGATACCCAGCGGAATAGTACCGATGACCACGGCCCAGGCCAGTTTCGAATATTCAGTGTTTGGCCTGCCTGCCAGCGTCAAAGCCCAGTCATGAATCATTGGAACAAGTTCGTGGCGAAAATAGAAAAGCACGGCGGCTAGACTGCCGACATGAACAGCCACATCAAAGGCCAGGCCCTGATCCGGCCAGCCCAGCAGGCGAGGCAATAATATCAGGTGGGCCGAACTGGAGATTGGCAGGAATTCAGTAAACCCCTGAACGGCAGCTAGCCAGATGGCGTGGATATCCGTCATTTATAATTTCCCCCTCATATCCCTGAATGCAAAACCATGCAGTTCACACTCGATACCTTTTCCCAATGCAATTATTTTAAATAACTCACCCATTTCCGCCGGTGACGTTAATAGCTGTATTTCATGATTTTTTACCAGCTGCTGTTTCGTTATTTTTCCATCGTCAGTATCAGCATGGGCAAGCAGATCTGCCAACCCGGATCCAAGCAGAAAATTTGCCTGTGTGGTGTAGCCGAGCACATCCAGTGCTGACGCTATAGCCGCCTCAGCAACGGCAGTAAAATCAACATGCGCTGTAATGTCCTGAATACCAACAAGCGTAAGGGGATTGCAGTGTGAATGATGACGGTAATGACACATTAACGTTCCTCCAGTACGCTGTGGGTGATAATACTCATGCCTGGGGAAACCATAATCTATCAACAAAACAACCCCCTGATTCAGCCCTTGCGCGATCATCTCTACCCAGCCTTTAATGGCCGGGTTTAGCTCAGAACTGTAGCCAGCAGGAAGTTCAAGTTTACCTATTTGTTCTGCAAGTTGTCCTTCTGCCGGCCGGTAATTCCACTGAAAGCTCTCATCTACTGACTCCACCAGATACTGCTGCGCAATTCCTTCCTCATCGACAGCAAACATCTCTACCGGCATCGCATCGAGCACTTCATTGGCCAGCACCACACCCGTAATTGCCTGCGCCGGCATACTGTCCAACCAGACAAAGCGGGCCATATGTTGCGGCAACTGCTCCGTCAACATTTGCCGCTGATGCTGCTGTAAATCAGCTGAAGTTTCCAGAATAAAATAGTGTTCAGGTAATGCGGCAAGTCCTTCCAGCTCATTTATCAGGGTCACTGCAAGTCGGCCACTGCCGGCACCAAACTCAAGAATATCGCAGGGTGAATCAATTTCCTCAAAAACCTTTGCCACCTGACGCGCCAGGCATTGCCCGAAGACATCACCCAGTTCCGGTGCCGTCACAAAATCCCCCTCGGCACCAAATCGACGCTGACCAGCTGCATAATAACCCATGGCAGGCGCATAAAGTGCCAGATTCATAAACTCTGAAAATGGGATAGCACCACCTTTCGCCGCAATCACCTGCTTGATCTGTGCAACCAGCTTATCGCTGTGTTCAACAGAGACCTTATCTGGCTCAGGTAATCCTGTTATATTGAGTGGAGGAAAATTCATTGATAACCGTTAAAAAAAATAATCCCGTTGCATTAATTACCGGTAGTGCCAACCGGATAGGTGCCTGTATCGCCCGACATCTGCATCAGCAGAATTATCGGGTCATCATTCATTATCATTCGTCCGCAGAAACGGCACAAAAACTTGTTGATGAACTTAATCAGCAAAGGGCCAGTTCTGCAGACGCGGTAAAGGCCAATCTTTCTGAGCCGGAAGAAGTTACTCAGCTCGCAGAACGGGCTGTAAAATGTTTCGGTCAGCTTGATCTGTTGGTCAATAATGCCTCACGCTTCTTCGCTACCCCTATGGGGGACGTGACAGTCGCACAATGGGAAAACCTCGTCAACACGAACCTGCGTGCGCCATTCTTCCTTGCCCAGGCACTGCGACAGGAACTGGCAGCAAACAACGGCTGCATTATCAATATCACGGATGTCTACGGGCATCGTCCACTTGAACATCATCCGGTCTATTCTATGACCAAGGCCGGCCTGATTATGTTAACCAAATCACTATCGAAAGAGATGGGACCCGAAGTCAGGGTAAACGGGGTATCACCCGGTGCTATTATCTGGCCGAATAATGATCTACCAGGCAACCGAAAGTCAGAAATCCTTGACCGCACCAGTCTTGAACGCATTGGTGAACCGAATGATATAGCAGAAACGGTAGTTTTTCTTTCCAAAGCAGAATATGTAACGGGGCAGATTATTGCCGTAGATGGTGGCAGACTGGTTCATATTTGAGGGTTCCGCCCTTTCCGAACCAGCCCTTACTTTTTCTTTTTTTTGCTGACACTCAGTACAACCCTACTCCCCCGCTACCGTTATCTGCTCAAGTAGAATCGATCCGGTAATGATATTGCCGCGTTTATCAAGATCATCACCAACTTCAACAAAACTCCGAAACATATCCAGCAGATTCCCCGCCACGGTAACCTCACTCACCGGATACTGGATCTCGCCATTCGCCACCCAGAATCCGGCCGCACCACGGGAATAATCGCCGGTGACATTATTGATGCCAAAACCAATCAGCTCGGTCACCAATAGTCCGGTGCCCATCTGTTTTAACAGAGCCGGCAGGTCTTTATCGCCGTGTTCTATCATCAGGTTATGCACACCCCCGGCATTTCCTGTCGTCTGCAGGCCCAGTTTACGGGCGGAATAGCTGCTGAGGGCATAATCCATCAACACACCGTCTTTGACTATTGGTCTTTGTTTGGTCGCCACGCCTTCATTGTCGAAGACGGCTGAACCCAGTGCCTTGGGAATATGTGGGTTTTCTGAGATGTTGATGTGCTCAGGAAAAATCTTTTTGCCTTTGTGATCCAGTAGAAAGGAGGATTTTCTATACAGGGCTCCACCGCTGATAGCTGAAATCAGGTGAGACAATAAGCTGCCCGCCACCTGTGCCTCGTAGATGACCGGTGTCTGGCAGGTGGCAATTTTTCGGGAACCCAGGCGATCCAGTGTACGTTGGCCTGCGATCCTGCCGACGTCCTCCGCAGACTGCATTTCACTGCGATCGCGGGCCATGCTGTACCAGTAGTCTCGCTCCATCGCATCGCCGTCACTGGCAATGACCGAGCAGCTGAGGGAATGTCGGCTACCGTAGCGTATGCCATTAAAGCCATGTGTATTGGCATAAATCCCCACCCCTTCATGGCTGCTAACAGTGGCGCCTTCTGAATTACTGATGGCATCGCCCGCCTGTCTGGCGACTTCTTCACACTCTAGCGCCAGGTCACGTGCCGTGTCCGCATCCGGGTTCCACGGATACCAGAGATCAAGCTCGGGGAATTCTGTCGCCATCCGGTCAGCATCTGCCAACCCGCCACAGTCATCTTCCGCGGTTAATTTAGCGATACTGCATGCCGCTTCGACGGTATCCCGGATACCGTCAGCAGTCATATCAGAAGTACTGGCCGAACCGCTTTTTTTGCCGAAGAAAACGGTCAATGACAGGGACTTATCGCGATTGTGTTCGATGGTTTCAATTTCACCCAGGCGTACGGTCAACGAGGAACCCTGTGACAGACTGGCGTCGACCTCAGCACTGCTCGCACCACTGTGACTAGCGACAGCCAGAGCCTGCTCCACCACATCCTGCAGGGGATCGGCGATGTCCTGAATATCTGGGCCCATGATCTGCTGCAGGTGCTTTACGGTGCTCATACCTCGGTACCTCCCACTGTCAGCTGATCGATTTTCAGTGTCGGTTGACCGACACCGACTGGAACACTTTGCCCGTCCTTGCCGCAGACGCCGACTCCGTGATCCAGCTCGAGATCGCTGCCGACCATCGATACCTGAGTCAGCACTTCCGGGCCGCTGCCAATCAGCGTTGCTCCTTTGACCGGGTAAGTAATTTTACCTTTTTCGATCATATAGGCTTCGGAGCTGGTGAAGACAAACTTACCGGACGTGATGTCCACCTGCCCGCCACCAAAATTAACGGCATATAAGCCCTTGTCCACCGAGGCAATAATCTCTTCAGGATCTGATTCACCTGCCAGCATATAGGTGTTGGTCATGCGCGGCATCGGCAGGCAGGAATAGGATTCACGCCGGCCATTTCCAGTTGCAGCGACACCCATCAGGCGCGCATTCATCTTGTCCTGCATATAGCCTTTAAGAATACCCTTTTCGATCAACACCGTATTCTGTCCGGCTGTTCCTTCATCATCAATAGAAAGAGAGCCGCGCCTTTCTGGTAGCGTAGCATCGTCAACTACCGTACACAGTTCTGAGGCCACCTTCTCACCGACTCGTCCAGAAAAAGCAGAGGTTCCTTTGCGGTTGAAATCCCCCTCCAGGCCATGGCCTATCGCTTCATGCAGCAAAATCCCCGGCCAGCCATGTCCGAGCACAACCGGCATCATGCCAGCAGGGGGTGCCTTGGCTTCCAGTTTAATCAATGCCTGTTGCACGGCATCCCTGGCATATTGCAGGGCTCTGTCCGAGTCAGTAAAAACAGTCAGGCCAAAGCGACCGCCACCGCCAGCTGTGCCCTGTTCACGACTGCCCTTGTCATCGACAATGACGGTAACGCTAAGCCTTACCATGGGACGAATATCGGCGGCCAGTGTGCCATCACTGGCCGCAATAAGAACAATATCCTGCACCGAGGACAAACTGGCCATTACCTGAGAAACTCGTGCATCCTGTTTGCGGGCTTCGGCCTCGACCCGTTCCAGCAGATCAACCTTGGCCCGATCTGCCAGTGTACCTATCGGGTCGATAGCGGCGTATAGCGCACGATTTGATTCTCCTTTCCAGCAAACAGCAACCTGACTGTTTTCGCCACCTGAAGCAATTGCCCTGGCTGTATTGGCTGCCTGCTCCAATGCTGGCAGTGCCAGTTCATCGGAATAAGCAAAGCCGGTTTTCTCTCCACTAATGGCGCGAATTCCGACACCCTGATCAATATTATGACTGCCGGACTTTACCTTCCCTTCTTCCAGATTCCAGCTTTCGTGGCGACTGTATTCAAAATAAATATCGGCATAATCGACCTGATTACTCAACAGCTGAGACATCAGCCTGTCCAGCTCCTGATCACCGAGTGCAGTGGGTTCCAGCAAACGCTGGCGCGCCAGCTCCATAATTTCTGACATATATATTTCCTTGATAGGGTCTGCCAGAGTTAGTGGCGACAGATAAGAGGCTTATACGCTGTAAATGGGGTCAAAGATTTTGTTTTCACGTAAAACATAACACGTAAAACCTAAAACCTTCTTTTAATCAACATTTCAACCGCCGATGCTTAAGGGAAGGCAGGGTTTTTCGAATATCCCCCAATAGATCGAGGTCAATTTCAGATAGCACGATACCTGGCCCGCGGGAAAGACGGTTGGCTACCCGGCCCCAGGGATCTACGATCATTGAATCACCATAGGTTTCTCTGCCGTTTGCATGAAAACCACCCTGTGCAGCTGCCAGCATATAGGCCTGATTCTCGATTGCTCGTGCCCGCACCAGTACTTCCCAATGCACACTGCCGGTAATTGCAGTAAATGCGGACGGTACAGCCAGTATCTGGACACCCTCCTGTGACAGTTTACGGAATAATTCAGGAAAGCGCAGATCGTAGCAGATAGCCAGACCGAGTCGGCCAAAGGGTGTATCGACGACTACCGGATCACTGCCTGCTTCTATCGTAGCAGACTCTGTATAGGCCTCAGAATTATTCAGTTCTACATCAAATAAATGTATCTTGTCATAGCGTGCAACCTGCTCCCCCTGGTCGTTGAAAACCAGGCAGGCGCTACGGCATTTATCAGAGGACTTTGATGCCAATGGTACCGTGCCACCGACCAGCCAGATCTTATGCCGGCGTGCAGCTTCAGCAAGAAAATTCTGAATGTGTCCATCACCGGCCTTTTCCGCTTCAGCAAGACGGTCAGAATCTTTCATCGGCATCAGGCAAAAGTTTTCCGGCAATACGATCAATTGCGCCCCGGAATCAGCGGCCTGTGTTATCAACCTTCCCGCCTCAAAGAGATTTGCGGCCACGTCCGGCCCGGATGTCATTTGTATTACTGCAACTTCAGTCACGCTTTTTCCTTAATAGAGAGGCCCTAATTATCAACGGGCTAATTTACACTAAATCAACCCCCAGGAGCAGTATCTTCCTCCAGATTTTCCGTATCATCACTGGCATTAATAGCCTGTATTTTTTTAACTACCGGGTTACCCCAGGATCCACTGATAGTGTATTGGTAGTTTGTGGATTTTTCTATCTGATTCTTTATTGCCTTTGATGCAAGATATGTCGCCACCCCCCCCGCAGGCCCACCGAGGACGTAACCAGCGATCGCGAGGTTTCCACCGAGTGCAGGCAGTACGGACATCTTCATATCGACATCCTCTTTTACCAGTCCCAGTTGACCTTCAAGTTTGATGGTGGCTGAAGGGCCAGACATGATCAATTTTGGTATGTTGGCAATCCCCTGGTTAATTGAGACATCGGCATCGATAGAATCAAAAGCAAAACCTTCTTTGGACAAATCACTGAAATCCAGAAGCAGGCGACGGCGTAGGCTGTCAATGTTAAATACACCGAGTAATCTCCCTGCACCTACCTCCACGCCTGACAAACGTCCTCTATCTGAATGGACCTCTAACGTTCCATCAAGTATTCCCATGCGGTAATTATAAGGTGCGCCCTTCCATGAAATATCACCCGTCGTACGAAATAGCTTACTTTCAAAATCAAGGTTAAAATCGAGTGCTATAAGCGTTGCCATCATATCGGTACTGGTAAAATCCACATCAAAGCTTGATGTATGATTATCATCACGGCCACGCCAACGTCCGTTGGCCGTCACCTTCATCTCCGGGCGATCAAGTTTCAGTAGCTGTAACTCCCATTCATTATCCGTTGGCTCCCCAAGTAACGTCAATCTACCGAGTTTCATTTTGTGGAAAACCAGATTCTCGATAGCAACGTCCAGCGAGGGGAAATCTACCGGATCCAGAACCGACTCAGTACCCGTTTGTTCCTCCTTAGCTTTATTCCAGATTAACTTCTCCAGTCGCATTTTCACCCATTTTGAAGAACTGCCTAGCTTGAATCCAACATCACCTTTGATTCGCTCACCGTCCACTTTGCCCTGCCAGCTGCCATCCTTCTGACGGTCAAATATGGCATCTACATCTGCCATATCAACCTTTGAATAAGAGACTCTGTCAACTTTTCCTGACATCTGTGTGACCACGGCTGGAATACCGTCATCGCCATCCTGTCTCTTTATATAGCTATCCCATGGGTCTAGATCCAGCTTGGCTTGCTCAACGGCTACAGTGAGACCTTTTCTATCAGTACAACTTGCCTTATTTCTGCCAAGCAGCAGGCACCCACCCGTTAATACCATGCCTTGTTCTTCGGCAGAAAAAAATAGATTGCCATTGACGAACAATGGCACGGAAAAAGTAACGTTAGTCTTTTTATTGGGCAGAAAACTGACATCAAGTTGTAACGGTAATTTTTCTTCGCTTTTTTTTGCCAGGGGATAAGGAAAGAGGGAAGCAAGCCCTTTGAGATCAGCGTTCACTTTAAGACTAATTTTGTCCTCATCAAACCTCATCTTCCCATGCCAGACCGCCTTGCCTTCCAGCTCCTTTGCTATCCATTCTCCAAGCAATGGCCCAAGATAGCGGGCATATGCCTCGCCTTTTGCGTCAACCTCAACCACTGGCGGCTGGGCTTCCTTAAGTGTTTTCACACTGAAGGATAAGGGGCCACCCAGTTGTTTTCCCTGCAGGCTCGATGATGACAATGACCGCTCGGTGAAATCAAGTGTGCCGTTAAGCTCGGTAATCCAGGAGTCATCTGGCAACTGTAGTGAGGCATCCGTTATTTTGTATTCGCCTTTAACACGTGTTTTGGCTGTATTAGCAAGTGGGATGGATAGATCAAGTTTCATTTTCCCATGCCCTTTAGCTGCAAGGTTTAATTCCTGAAAAGTAGAATTCCGGAACAGTGGACCGCTTTGCAGAAAATCAAGGACCTTACCAAGATCGCCGTGTAAGAGCGTACTGATATCAACGACCTGTTTACCGGATTCAGCAAGATTCGATAAATGAACAGTACTGTTATCTACCTTCTGGCCGTATAAATCCCGTACGTAGCCATTCACCCACAGGTCGCTATTGTTGATCACCAGGTCAGCATCTACGCCTGTCAGACGTGGCCACCCTGGAGCAAAATACATACTGCCACCCCCAATGTTGGCTACCACATTGAAGCGCCTGGCCCCAATGACTGGAAATCCCTTTACTGTTCCATCATAGTCCAATTTTACCGTATTCAGGCGACCACGAAATTGGGTCCCCTCAAACCATCGCCGGATGCCTGGCTTCATCAACAGAACAGGAAAATAGTGCTCTGCTTTCGACAAATTTCCACCTGTGAGGTCAACATTTAGTTTCAGTAACGGTGGCAATGAATGATCAATCGGATTGGTTACAATAAAGCGTGCTACCGCTTCAGCATCTTTATTTTTCAACCAGATCCGTTGCCCTTCCACCCGCCAGGATTCTTTTTCTTTTTTCCAGTTTACATTCGCCTGTAGATGATCCACCCTGAGCGGATGTTCGTATACCTTGTTAAGGACAATACGCGACTTCTCCCCTTCCGCTGCGATACTGCCGCCTTTTTTAGTGATCGTAATACTTGCCTTTAGGCCCGTTGCTGCAGGATAAATTTGGTACGCATTTATACTCGTCTCACTGACAGACATTTTATACAGAAAGTCATTGGGCTTCTTAATTGGCCCATACAAGGTCAGGCTAACATCACTTGCATTTCCCGATGGGTAGAGTGATTTCACCAGCTGTACCGTCTTGTTTTTACTGGTAAGTGCATCGAGTACCGGACGCAGATCGGCAAGTTTAAGTTTGCTGACATGAAGGGATGACTCGCCCTTTCTGTAGGATGCCTGTATACGGCCCGCTGGCCAGGGCTTGCCAGCTATGGCAAACAATGTATTTTCAAATGTCAATAACCATGACTCACCTGAATTCTCAAAGTTGATATCAGCTTCAACACTCCGCACTGAAATTGGTGAACCGTATGCCCCCAGTGGAATTAATAAATTATTCCCTTTGATATGGCCCGCAGAAGATTTCAATACCCCATCAGTCCAGTCAGTCGAAAGATCCATCGACACCCTTCCAGAAATGACTGGAAGTGCCAGCCTTTCATTTACTATGCCGGGCAAACCCGAAAACTCCAGATCACTAATTTTGGCGCTAAGACGGCCATCCCATGAATCTATTTCTGGAATGTTACCGTGTATATCAAACTTTATTGATACTTCTTTCGTGGTGCTTTCGGGTAGTTTTACCGATCCTTTAAAAATATGCCTTTTACCTTTATTCTCCATGGAAAAATTAATATCGGTGACCTTAAACTCCTTTTCCTTGAGAAAATGATCATGCCAAATAAAACGTCCACCACTGATAGTGACTTTATACTGGCGAAACAACGTTGCCAGTCTGCCTTTTTTTGGTGTTGGCGCCTTGAACTTACCAATATAAAATTCTCCCTCGGGAGAACGGCTAACATGAATAACGGGGTTTTTCAGGGTGATCTGCCTGAATACGAGCTTTCCCTGTAACAACGGCACTATATCCAGGTCAAGTCTCAGTTCGTCCAGACTTAGTTGGACATCTTTTTTACCGCTGGCATCCTTAAGTGCCAGCTTTCGCGCATGCAGTGATGGATACAAACCCTGCCAGTCAGCCGCCATCTCGCCAATCACCACTGACTGCCCTACCTGCTTGGTCAGGTAGGTTTCAACCTCGGCCTTGCGATCAACTAATGCAGGCAACCAGAATCGAAAAATGGTAATTGCCGCCGCCGCAACAACGAATAGGATAACGCCAAAATACCAGGCGACCCGCGCACAGTGAATACAGGTAATACTGAACCATGACCATAGGCCAGCCAGTAAATTACTTTCCTGTTTACTCCGCATTAGTTCATACAACAAATACTTGTGATTGGTGACTTTATTATATTCTCAAACATGATTTTTATCCTGTTTCCTTTCCATGTCGTCCCATAGCACCGCATAGCTTCTGCTATAAACATCATTTACCTTGCCGGAACAGGGACACCCCAATGTTTACCACTCATCAGCCTAATAACTACATCTGTCAGGGCATCCTTTACTCTTCTCACCCATCATCTATATTCCTATATAAGGCATAACATACGAGATAAACGGCTTCTGGCTATCACAGAAACCAGTAAATAGAGAGAAACAATGGAAACAGTTATCGAACCAGTACTTGACAGCTTTGCAGGTAATATTGAGATTGCCATCTATATGGCAACGGAGATAGAGGATGCCCTGACGGACATCTGTAACAATAACAAAAAACGCATCAATAAAAGATTAGATCAACTGCACGCTGAAAGAACACACTGACAGGCGCACACACCCACCCTGATTCGCCCTTTCCGGGCGAATGACGCTTCATTCTATTCCTGTTCCTGCATTAATAATGCCCAATCAAACCATAACGACATCATACTCATCTGGCGTATAAAGCGTTTCGACCTGTAACTCTATCTTCGCATTAATGAATTCCCGCAGATTTGCCAGGCTCTTCTCCTCCTCATTCAACAACATATCTATCACCTTTTCCGAGGCAAGAATACGATAGCTGACATCCTCATACTCTCTTGAGTCGCGCATGATTTCACGGAAAATATCGTAGCAGATGGTCTGTGCAGTTTTCACTACCGCCTTCCCATGACAAACTGGGCAGACTTCACACAAAATGTGCTCAAGACTTTCGCGTGTTCGCTTGCGTGTGACTTCCAGCAAACCTAGCGAGGTCATTTCAGTGATAAAGTTTTTTGCCGGATCTTTCGACAAGCCGCGTTTAAGTGCGCGCAACACCTGCCGTTGATGCTCAATTTCAACCATGTCGATAAAATCGATGATGATAATGCCGCCAATATTGCGGAGACGTAGCTGCCTGGCGATGGCCTGAGCAGCTTCAAGATTGGTTTTGAAGAGTGTCTCTTCCTGATTACGATGACCGACATAAGTACCCGTATTGACATCAATAGTAATCATGGCCTCAGTCTGGTCGATGATAATATGACCCCCAGATTTAAGTGGCACAACACGACTTAGTGCTTTCTGTATCTCATCTTCAATAGAATAAAGATCAAAGATTGGGCGCTCACCGGAATAGTACTCCACTCTTTCAGCCAGCTCCGGTAAATATTCAGCTACCAGTTCGTAGGCGCGCTCCCAGGTCTCACGTGAATCAATGCGTAACCTTTCTACATTATCCCTTCCCATGTCACGCACTGTGCGAACCGCCAGTGGTAAGTCTCGATAGATAACGTCACCGGCTTCACTGCATTTAATTTTCAACTGCAACTGCAGCCAGATTTTGTGCAAAATCTGGATATCTGAACGTATCTCATCCTCTGTTGCAGTCTCAGCAACAGTACGAATGATATACCCACCTGCCACGCCTCCAGCATGACTTTTTACGATATCTTTCAGTCGTTTTCGCTCACTGTTCCCTTCAATTTTCTGTGAAATACCGATATGGGTTGAGAACGGCAAGAAGACCAGATTTCTGGCGGGAACAGCAAGTCGGGTAGTCAGCCGTGCACCCTTGCTGCCAATTGGGTCCTTAATCACCTGCACGACCAACTCCTGGCCATCATGCAACTTACGAGAAATACAGTCATCTTCCTTTACCTTGTTTGTCGTCCCGTTCATGGTGTTGAGGTTTATGTCGGAAGAATGCAGGAAGGCCGTGCGCTCTAACCCTATATCAATAAATGCTGCCTGCATACCGGGCAGTATTCGCACCACCTTGCCGACATAGATATTGCTGACTATGCCACGTGCCGTGCTGCGCTCAATCTGCAACTCCTGCAACAGTCCGTTCTCAACTACTGCAACGCGGGTTTCCTGCGGGGTAACATTGATTAAAATTTCCTGGGACATTGAATTAAAACTTTGTGTCTGGTGACTAATAATTCAAATTGTACCATTCTCTTCTTGTTGTACTGGTGCACGGATGGGCAAAAATAAAAGACATCCATACATTTACCTCTATGCAAACCAACAAACATCATCAATTCAATGATCAAGCCTAAGCTTTTGTCAGGTTTAGACTGCATATATTGTCGATCATGTGATTTTTAATGAAAATCACTGATCAGCAGGCAGGCAATAGCCTCAGTCAAGCCGATGATGAAGTGGCTGCTGGTTGTATTGAACTTCTAGGTCGGAAACAAGGCTTCACTGGCTCGCATGCCCTGACACCAGGACTGGCCGATTGACTGGGCATACAGTCGCATTGTATCTATTCGGCCTATGGCACTGCTGAATAGCTTGCCTCTAGGTTGCATCAGTTGTTGCCACTGAT
>JAADJE010000062.1 GCA_013150915.1 Gammaproteobacteria bacterium | reverse complement strand
AAGATTACTGCTGTTTCTTCCAGGTCACCCCTGTGTACCAGGTTTTGCAGAAGAAAAACAGGCAGTTTCGATTTTATGGCCGCTAGAATTTTTTCATATTTTGAAACAGAGCCGATCAGATCCTCAATGAAAACCATACCGGGCACCAGCCGGCAACCCAGTTTTTCGAGCAGGGCACGTGAGGGGATAATTGTATGAAAACTACATTTCTGTTGGGCAAATTCCGAGTTTTCTGCCGCACCCGTGGAATAATTGATCATCACGGGGACTTTGCCGGCAAACAGGGTGGCGATAATAGCCAGTATGCTGCCACTGGAATTAGGGATCATTATCCCGAGATAGCCATCCTGGTATATGCGGAAGCGTCTGGCGAGTAATAGAGCACCGATCAGTGCCCTGCCATAGGTGATATTTTTGCGTAGATTGCGATCGACAATAGCGATTTCGCTGGAATATTTTTTCGCCGTCGCAATAAACATCTGATGCAGTGGCACCATAATACTGTCCCCTATATCTGTATTATCGTTGATTGTTGCTAACCTTGCTCCAGAGGTCAAATGATCTCTACCCCACACCCGATTCACTATTTTATGATAGAGTGTCCCGTTCCGTAAATTTGCGGTAAAAATGGATACAAAATTAATATCAATTAGGGCGGCGTATGCATCAAATCACGATAAAATTCGCTACGGGCATAGTTACCGGATTACTGGCTTTTAATGTCTCGATTGCAGATGAAGTGATCTATTTGAAGTCAGCGGAGCCCTGTCGGATAAAGGCCTACCCGGCTCCTGATACTGCACCATTGTCGGAAAAACTGAACTGTGGTGAAAAAGCCAGCTTGCTTGAGCGGCAGGGTCGATTTGTCAGGGTTCAGATAAGCGAGGACCGAATTGTCTGGGTTGCAGATAGAAACATTGCAGTGGAAGCGCCGGCAGAACAGAAAGTTTTACGTTTAATGGAATATCAGAAAAAGATAGAAGCAGAGCTTGCCAGTCTGAATGATCAGGTTAATCGTCTTAGTGAGACAAGTTCAAAATTGATTGAGGCGTTGATAGCCGCTGAGGCGACGAAGAAGAAATGATAGTTTTAAGTTTCAAGTTCAAAATCAAATTCATTCACCACAGAGGTTAAAAGGGACTTATAATAAAAATCACTGGCTGGAATCCAGCGCTTTCAACGACTGGATACCGGGTCAAGCCCGGCATGACGATGTGGTGTTAACGGGACAGCCGTGAATAAAAATATATCGAATGTTCGTCCTAACAGAATTATTTTCAGTTCAATACGGTTTTGAACACATAAAAAACCCCTGTGTACCCCTGCGCCCTCTGTGGGAAAATTCTTTGATTCTTGATTTTGTTATTATTCTTGAAACTTGAAACTCAGTTTCTATGCAATCTTGCCTGTTGCTTGGCTCGAACATAATCTTTATGTGGAATATAAAGCAAGGCACTAATCTTCCGCATGATATGATTTTCATACTTATTGATCACCCCATCGGCCAGTGCGATTCGCCATAACATTTCAACGATTCTTAGCTTTTCTTCATTCGAGTAATTTTCATTGATGCAATGGGTGAAGCTTCGTAATGAGACTGCGCTGTTTACTTCTTCTTCCGCCAGAGCAGTAATCTGGAAAATTTCATCGTTACTGAGGTCAAATAATTCTCGCAATGACGATTCTACGGTTGTCCATTCTTCATCGAGGTATTCAAAATCTGATTTCAGTACTTCGATAAATAAAGCCGCAGCCGCCATCTGTTTCTTATGGTCGTCATCGTACGCCATGCCAGTCGCCGTGACTGACATAGTGCTTTCAAAAAAGGCAGTAATTCGCTTGAACATATTTTATCTTCGCTTTTTATTTTTCAACTTTCAACTTTCAATCTTTCATCTTTTACCCGGGAGGCCAGCTCATTTGCCTGCCGCCGAGTAAGTGAAGATGTATGTGGTAAACTGCCTGACCCCCTGCGTTATTACAGTTCATCACCACCCGATACCCGTCCCTGGCAAAACCTGCATCGTTTGCCAGTTTCACTGCGATACGGCTTAGTTTTCCCAACAAATATTCATCAGATTCTTCCACATCATTAAGCGTGTCGATATGTTTTTTGGGAATGATAAGGACATGTGTAGGGGCCTGAGGATTGATGTCATTAAATGCCAGTATGTCATCATCTTCATAGACGGTATCGGGCTTGATCTCACCATTTATCATTTTACAAAACAGGCAATCTGTCATGTCTTTCTCCAGTTAATCTTCAAGATATCGTTGGTTTATTCCCGCATAGGCATCAGTTCGACGGTCGCGCAGGAATGGCCAGGTCTGTCTGACTCGTTCACAGTGTGTTAGATCGATCCCAGTCTGTAGGAGACAGTCTTTGTTGCTACCAGTCTGTGACAGTATTTCACCCTGTGGGCCGCAGATAAAGCTATTGCCCCAGAAGTCGGTTCCTTGTGATTTATTTGATGGGTCTGCTTCAAGCCCATGCCGGTTAGCTGTCAGCAAGGGTATGCCATTACTGATGGCATGACCACGCTGAATTGTTATCCAGCTATCCAGCTGCCTCTGTTTTTCTGAAGCATCATCGGTGGGATCCCAGCCTATGGCAGTTGGGTAGACCAGTAGTTCTGCACCCGCGAGAGCCATTAGACGTGCCGCTTCGGGGAACCATTGATCCCAGCACAGCAGAACACCAATTTTACCAAGGCTGGTTTTAATCGGTCTGAACCCTGTATCGCCGGGTGCAAAATAGTATTTTTCGTAATAACCGGGGTCGTCAGGGATATGCATTTTGCGATAGCAGTCCGCTAGACTCCCGTCACTGTCGAGAACAACGGCAGTGTTGTGGTACAGGCCAGCTGCCCGGCGCTCAAATACTGAGCCCACAATGACCATTTTCAGCCGCCTGGCCAGGCTAGACAGGAATCCTGTGGTGGGCCCGGGAATAGGTTCTGAGCGGCCAAACTCCTGACGGTCTTCATGCTGGCAAAAATAGAGGCCGTTATGAAGTTCAGGTAGCACAACCAGTTCCAGGCCGCTAACTGCTGCCTGTTCAAGCAGTTGAGTAAGCTTTTTCCAGTTCTCATCAAGGTCATCCGTAAAAGAGGCCTGGATAAGCCCGGCATTGAAATGTGAACGGGTCATCAATATTTTGTTTTTTCATTAATATTCATCGGATGACATTATAGCAGTGTAGATTGTGGTGTCCTGGAACTTGAGGGCATCTTATTAATTTTGTAGGCGTGACGCTCCTACTATTGAGTTTTTTCTCTATTAATGATCCATCTCTTGAAACTTCAAAGTATCTGCATCGTGATGCAGTGCAAACTGCCAAATTGCTCTAACAATGACCGGCACTGAACAGGAATGACCCCATGTTTCGGAAAGCATTTCTGTAGCTGTGCCAGGGCCAGCGTATCGGTCTCAACACCATAGATGGGCACCAATACACTGCCATTAAGTATCAGAAAGTTGGTATAGGTAGCGGGTAGTCGCTGACCCTGCTTATTGAAACATGGTGTGGGGAGAGGCAGGGGTATCAAATTGTATGGCTGGCCATTCGTCTGTGTGAACGATTTTAACTGCTCTGCCATGTTAGACAGGGATTCAAAATGTGGGTCTATCGGGTCTCTGCATTGCACATAGGTGATTGTGTCTGGGGAACAAAAACGTGCCAATGTGTCGATATGTGTATCGGTATCATCGCCTTCTATATGTCCATGATCCAGCCACAGTATGCGTTGAACTCCGAGAGAAGACTTTAATCTGTCTTCAATCTGTTTTTTCGACAGGTTCGAGTTTCGTGCTGAATCCAGCAGGCAGACACTGGTTGTTAAGACAGTATTATCGCCATCACACTCTATGCTGCCACCTTCAAGGACAAAATTGATACTCTCAAGAATTATTTTCTGGCTGAACTGTTGGTGCAGTAATGGCGTGAGAAGATTATCCTGTTGATAGGGGTATTTACTGCCCCATGCATTGAATCTAAAATTCAGCCATACCGTCTCGTTTCTCCTGACCAGGCTTATCGGACCGTAATCCCTTGTCCAGGTGTCGTCATAGGGAATGGTAAAGAGCTCAAAACGTTCAGAGGGAATGCCGACTGCACGACAGCATTGCTGGACATGTTGTCGGGTATCTGAATCGTAACAGCAGATATAGACATGGTTATTCAGTGTAATTAACTTAATCAGCTCAACATAAGTGGCCTCAGCATCTACCAGGTTATCGTACCAGTCTGTAGATTTTGTCGGCCAGCTGATAAGGACACCGCTATGGTGTTCCCATTCAGCGGGAAGGTGAGGTTTAAATTGTTTCAATGACCTTCGGACCTACATTTAATTTTTCCCTACGAGAGGTTTTGAATCGCAATCTGATATACCCAGAATAAATAGAGACTCCTAGTGCCTTTCGAGTTTCCCAAGTTCTTCCAGAATAGACAGTGTTAGTCCTTTCGCCTGTTTAGTCATACTTTTTGTTAATGCATCCGGATCACGTTCACCACCAAGCAGGCGACGGAAGATCCCAGAAATTCGGGACATATCCCCACCCACTTTTGACATTTGTTCACCCATGTTTCCCAGTAGAGACAGGGCCTGGGCATTGCCGGTAGCGGCTGCCTGTATCATTGATGCCAGGCCGGGAGCTGCCATCGAACCATCCGGTTTCTGTTCCGGATCGGGCAAGGTGGCGGGGTTCTGTATCCCCTGCAGGATGCTGCTGGCGATCACGTGATCTTCTTCATCCAGTATCTCCAATATGCCGGTCTCTCTCTGTCCGGTATGGATTTTACGAATAACGGAAACCAGGTCTTTCCATCCGGCCTGTTCTGCCTGTTTCAGTAGCAGTTCCAGTTGGTTACGCTCATCAGGCTTCGTGCAGGCCTCAGCGATGGCGTTGATAAATTGTGCGTGAAACCGTCGAATCTGATCGGTATTCGAAATTGGCTCGGTCATACTGTGGCTCCAGAAGTTGTTAATTTTTCTAAACACCCTATCGGGGACTCTATTCATTAGTGTGCAGTATATTATGCTCATCTCAGGGAAAACAATCTTGTATAATGACGAATTTTGTTGAATCTAATAGATCGAAATATCACCCGTAACCGGATATGGAAAATATGAAACTTCTTTCCCCGTTTCGAGGCCTGCGGCCCGTTGCTGACAGGGTGGCTGATGTAATCGCGCCACCCTATGACGTCGTCAATACTGCTGAGGCACGTGAGTTGGCCAGAAATAGGCCCTGGAGTTTTTTGCATGTTTCTAAACCCGAAATAGACCTGCCGCAAGGCACGAATCCGTATGATGAGTCCGTTTACCAGCGTGGTGCTGAAAACTTTGCGAAGATGATTGATGAGGGGATCCTTGTTCGTGATGACGAACCCTGTTATTACATCTACGAACTGACCATGGGTGAACATGTACAAACTGGAATAGCAGCCGCCGCATCAATCGAGGCCTATGATAAAAACATCATTCGTAAACATGAATCTACCCGACCGGTAAAAGAGGATGATCGCGTCAAGCAGATCAGGGCATTGCGCGCGCAGACCGGCCCGGTATTTCTGACCTATCGACAACGGGATGATGTAGATCAACTGGTCGAACAAAAAAAGTGTGAAAGACCGGTCTATGATTTAACCTCCGAGGATGGTGTACGGCACCGCTTCTGGGTGATTGATGATACCCAACGGCTCGTACAATTTGATGCGGTATTCAGTCACCTGGATTATTTGTATATCGCGGATGGACATCATCGTTCTGCGGCGGCCAGCCGGGTTTGTGCGATGAATGAATATAAGCTTGCTGGGAACCGCTCCTGCAAGTATTTCCTGGCGGTACTGTTTCCTGATGATCAGGTGGAGATTATTGATTATAACCGGGTAATTGCAGACCTGAATGGCTTATCGAAAGAAGAATTCCTGTCACAGGTTGCTAAAAGCTTCGACATTGAAAAATCTGCAGCAGCAGTTAAACCGGGGAGTAAAGGGCTCTACGGTATGTACCTGGACGGGCAGTGGTATTGCCTGACGATACACGATGATCTGATGACCTCCCGTGATTCTGTAGAAAAGCTGGATGTTCAAGTGCTGGATAGCAATCTGATAGCCCCCATCCTCAACATCAGCGATCCGAGGTATGATACACGCATCGATTTCGTCGGCGGTATACGCGGTCTGGATGAGCTTGAGAAACGTGTCAACAGTGGTGAAATGGTGCTGGCCTTTTCTCTTTACCCCACCGGTCTGGATGAACTGATGGCGGTTGCCGATGCCGGCAAAGTCATGCCACCTAAATCCACCTGGTTCGAGCCCAAACTTGCAGATGGGCTGGTATCGTACGTGCTGGATTGAAAAACGGCAATTTAGGTTTTACGTATGTTTTACGTAAAACCACTGCTGTCCCGTTAACCTGATCTTATTTTGCTGTCGTTGTCGTTGTCGTTGTCGTGGTGCTTGGGATGCAGGGAACCCAGAGAAACAACCCTTTTCAATAAAAACAAAGACTTTGATCTCCCCGCGTTCTCTGCGACCCCTGCGAGAGGAAAATATTTTAGTGGTTTGTCTGATACGAATTTAGTTTCATTTATGCCCTGAAGCCAAAATCAAAATCGAATCCATCCACCGATCGGGCAATATTCGTTTCAGAAGTTTAAACACGTGAGCAGGTTTTGTCACCGTGTAACGTATGCGGGGCTTTTTGCTTTCCAGTGCATGAATGACTTTTTTCAGTACTGCATCGGCTGGCAGGGTAAAGGGAACCGGCTTGTCTGACTGCATGCGGTTTATTTCTTTTTGATAGGCTTCTCTGTAAATACTGTTTTCAGGATTGATCGCTGAGGTAAATGCTCGGTAGGCATTTTTCCGAAAATGGCTGGCGACAGGGCCGGGTTCGATCAGGCTTATATATACCCCGCTGCTGGCGAGCTCCAGTCTCATGGTATCGGTCAGTGCTTCCAGGGCATATTTGCTGGCATTGTAGGCCCCTCGATAGGGCAGGCAGATAAATCCCAGCAATGAACTGATCTGAATAATATGACTACGCGGCTGTTGTCTCAGTCTGGGGATAAGAAGTCGAGTCAGTTCATGAGTCCCGAACAGGTTTGTTTCAAACTGGCGGCGTAATACATCGCTACTCAGGTCTTCGACAGCACCCGGTTGACCGTAGGCACCGTTGTTGATGAGCGCGTACAGCTGGTTGCCAGTTTGCCCCAACACCTCCTCTACAGCCTGTCGTATTGAACCCGTGTTTGCCAGATCCAGCTGCACACAATTCAGGCCCATCTGCCGAATTTTTTCAACATCCTGTTTTTTCCGCACACTGGCATATACCCGGTAACCCCGCTCATGCAAACCCGTTGCCAGGGTGAGGCCGATACCGCTGGAGCAACCCGTGATCAGCACCTTACGGGAATCTTGCGTACTGTTCATCTTTAGACCCCCTAAATAGGTCTTCCTGGATTGATGGAGCCCCCTTTATAGGTTACCTGGAAGGCGAAATCGATTAAAATGGACGGATACGGTATTTCTACTGGAGACAAAGCTTATCATGAGCCATCCACAGGTAAGTGTTAGATTATGAACGAAGTGTTACGCGTAGGGGTTATCGGTGTCGGTTATCTGGGTCGCTTTCATGCACGTATCTACAACGATATGCCCGGTGTAGAACTGGTTGGTGTTATCGATACAGATCACGAGACAGCGAACCGGGTCGCCGGTAAGTACGATACCCGTGCCTATTACGATCCAATGGCTTTGCTGGATGAAGTCGATGTCGTCAGCGTTGTCGTGCCGACTTCCTTACACAGGCAAGTTGCAGTTCCTTATCTTGAAAAAGGCATTCATATGCTGCTGGAGAAACCTGTGGCGTCGACGCTGGAGGATGCTGGGATAATAGTGGAGGCAGCACGTAAGCATGGTGCTACACTGCAAATCGGGCATCTTGAACGCTTCAATGCCGGTGTTATGGCGCTGGCTGACCGTGTTACTGAACCGCGCTTTATCGAAGCACACCGACTCGGGCCGTTTGTCGAACGGGCAACTGACGTTGATGTGGTCACCGACCTGATGATTCATGATATCGATATTGTGCTGTCACTGGTGGGTGAAAAGTTGGCTTCCATTTCGGCGACCGGTACACCGGTGCTCACTGATCATGTTGACATCGCCAATGCCCGACTGGAGTTTACCAACGGTGCTGTTGCTAATGTCACGGCAAGTCGGGTATCCAGCAGAAAATTCAGACGTATCAGGGTGTTCGGTCGAAACAGCTACAGGGCCATTAATTTTGTTGATCAACAGCTAGAAGTCGCGTACCCGGGCGATATTCCTGACGGTCAGAATTTTCCCGAGATTGTCTATGAGAGCCACAGTATTACACCCAGCCAGCCGTTGGATGCCGAACTGAAACATTTCATTGAAGTCGTCCGTGATGGTGTTAATCCGCTGGTGAGTGGAGAAGATGGCATGGAGGCCCTGCGTGTCGCTATGCAGGTGACAGACATCATAAAAGCAGGCAGCGGAACACAGTAATATGTCAAAACCTGAAGGCGTCCCCTATCTCGATCTGAGCAAGGAATTCGATGCTCTTAAAGATGAGTGGTTCGCCATGATTATAGAAGATGGCGCGCGTGGCAGCTGGATACTGGGACCGAATCTCCATGCCTTTGAAAAAGAGGCGGCTGAGTTTATCGGGACCCGGCATGCTATCGGCGTGGCGAATGGGACGGATGCCCTGTACCTGTCCTTGCGCGCCCTGGGAATTTGCCCGGGTGACGAGGTAATCACAACCCCTTACACCTTTTTTGCTACGTCTGAAGTTATCGATATGGTTGGTGCCAGGCCTGTATTTGTCGATATCGAAGTCGATAGTTTCAATATCAATCCAGTGCTTGTTGAACAGGCCGTAACGGAAAAAACCCGTGCCATTATCCCGGTTCACCTCTTTGGTAACCCGGTTGATATGACTGCTATTGATGCAATCGCACAAAAATACGATCTTGCAGTGGTAGAAGATGCCGCACAGGCATTTGGTGCACAGCATAATGGACAACGTGTCGGCAGTATGGGCAACACCGGTTGTTTCAGTTTTTACCCGACCAAGGTGCTGGGCTGTTATGGCGATGGCGGTTTGTTGACCACTGACAGTGATGAGATTGCAGAAGCCGTTCGAAAATTGCGTAACCATGGTGCGGCCACCGCTTTCCAGCATGATGAAGTCGGCATGAACAGCCGACTTGATGAAGTGCAGGCAGCTCTGTTGCGACTCAAGCTGAAAAAACTGGGTGATAACATTGCTTCACGCCAGCGTATTGCGGGTCTGTATGACGAAAGGTTGGCAAAACTGGGGATTACCTGTCCCGCCCGGCCTAAAAATGGCTCACATGTCTTTAATCTTTATACCATCCGCAGCGCAGACAGAGATATGATACGGCAGGCGCTGATGGAGAACGCTATTGGTAATTCGACCTGTTATCCCGCCCCGCTGGCCTTGCAGGAAGTCTATCAATATCTGGAATACAACGCTGCCGATTTCCCTGTCTCGGTCGCACTGGGCAATGAAGTGGTTTCTTTGCCTGTTTTCCCCGATATGACAGCGCAGCAGGTTGATAGGGTTTGTCAGGTGATTGAATCAGCGCTTCTCTGAAAGGCTTGTACCTGAATTGCCTGTAGACATACTCCCATTCCTCCAGTGGCAGGCAAGGCTGAATCCTCGACAGCTCTACTCACAGGCGCCACCGCCACAGTATCCTGCATTTTATAGGGAACAGTTTTACTGTCTTGAGCAACGGGCCGCCGAAGGTGGCCGCTGTGTCCTGGTCAGACGGCAGTCTGACGGAACAAAAGAAACCCTGACAGCGGATGGTTTTAATATTCGCAGTCGGGTGCATGAATACGGCGGCAAGGCCTTCCTGCTGGCTGATGAACATGTCTGGTTCAGTAATGACGTCGACCGGCGAATATACAAACAGGAACTCTCACCACTGGTTTTGCCTGAGCCACTGACTGCAGCAGACAGTCAGGATATGTTCATCGATTTCCAGCTGACAGGAGGAGGTGAATATTTGATTTTCGTACGGGAGCATCCCGTGGTGGATGGCGAAAACGAGAACACCCTGTGTGCACTGCCACTGAAAAAAGGGCTACCTGCCAGGCCATATACACTGGTCAGTGGTGCGGACTTTTACGCCAATCCTGTCATCTCACCTGATGGCTTACAGCTTGCCTGGATAGAATGGAATCACCCACAAATGCCCTGGGATGGCAGTCTGCTAAAGACCGGGATCTTATGGGATAATCAGGGAAGTCTGTCTGTAAAGACATCTTCAATAGAGATCATCGCTGGTGGTGTTGAATGTGCAGTTTGTCAGTTGCAATACTCACCGGCCGGACGACTTTTTTTTGCACTGGACGGCCGGGATGATGAAAGGGGTTTACAGGCAGATTGCTGGGATTTATATGCCTGGGATGGGCAGTCGGTAGTACGCATTACGAATGATGCCAGCGAATACGGTGAGGCACACTGGATATTCGGCCAACAACGTTATGCCGTGCTGCACGAAGAGCGGATTATAGCCGCCCGGACCCTGAGTGGCAGCGATCAGTTGGTCGAGATTGATCTGTTGCATTCTACAGTCAGCGTGTTCGATGCTGAATGTGCGACAGGACTGTCTCAACTTTCACCCGTGGGACGGGAGGCGGTAGTCTATGCGGCGGCCAGCTTTAGCCGAGCAACTGCGGCGCATGTTTGTTCAATAGAAAACAGAGAAATAAGTGAATGGTTTTCGTCGGAACCACTGCTGGATGATGTTGATATCAGTGTTCCGGAACATCTGTCTTATTGTACCTCTGACGGTGAGCGCTCGTACGCCTGGTATTATCAACCAAAAAATCACCTTTTTCAGGCCCCGGCAGGTGATAAACCGCCATTGTTGGTGATGGTGCATGGTGGCCCTACATCACGCTGCGACAGTGCGCTGAATTATCAGCACCAATACTGGACCGGGCGTGGCTTTGCCGTACTCGATGTGAATCACCGGGGCAGTACAGGTTATGGCCGAAGTTACCGCCAGTCTCTACGGGGGCAATGGGGTTTGATAGACAGTCTGGATATAGCCAATGCAGTCGAGTATGCAATTGAGCAGAAACTTGCCCATCCGCAACAGATATGTATTCGCGGCGGCAGTGCCGGCGGCTACCTTGTATTAAGGGCGTTGACACTTTTTCCCGATCTATTCTGTGCCGGAGCTTGTTATTACGGCATCGGTAATCTGGTGACCCTGATGGCGGTCACCCATAAATTCGAAGCCCACTATCTCGATGGTCTGCTTGCGGCAACGTATGATGCTTCGGAATCAGACCAGCCTGGGAGCCCATATTATGATCGTTCGCCATTGCATGATCTGGCATCATTAAAAAGTCCAATGATTGTTTTTCAGGGGCTTGAAGATAAAGTGGTTCCACCCGAACTTTCCCGTGAACTGGTTAGGAGTCTACAGGCGCGTGGGATCTATCATCAGTATATTGAGTACCCCGGGGAGGGTCATGGCTTTAGGTGCCTGGAGACCCGTATTGATGCGCTGGAGAAGGAAGCCGAATTTTTCACTCATATACTAACTGTCGGCAGTCATTGAGATTATGTTTGCTATTCGTTTAAATCCTGTCCGAATTCATTCGTACAAGGGGCATCAACAAGCTACGATATTGAGAAAATGAATTAAGAACCTGCAAGGGAACCATACTCTGTGAGAATATAATAATATGGGCCAGGAGATTGAAAAACCAGGGTATAAAAGTGTTGACTTCGAACAATTTCAGCGCAGACTGATGCGTGAAACCGTCCTGTTACGCGAGTTGTTTGATAACAATGCGTTCATATCCTGTCATGAGGTCGGTGGTTACGAGCTGGAAGCCTGGCTGGTCGATCAGGAAACACAACCGGCAGCAGTCAATCAGGCATTTATTCGTCGTTTGTCGAATCCTCTGGTTGTCCCCGAGCTGTCACGATTTAATGTGGAACTAAACTCTGAACCACATGAACTACGGGGGAAAGTACTGAGTCTGATGCAGTCGGATCTATCTGGCCTGTGGCGGTCATGCGTGGAGACGTCGGAAAAAATGGGCACCCGTCTTGCCATGATGGGGACACTGCCGGTGCTTGATGATGCAGATCTGACGATAGACAATATGTCTGAGGTAGAGCGCTACCGTGCACTCAATGAACAGATACTCAAACTACGTTGCGGCCTTCCAATCAGGCTCGATATTAGCGGCCGTGATCATCTGCAAAGTAGTCATTATGATGTCATGCTGGAGGCAGCGGCAACGTCATTTCAGATCCACTTACAGGTCAGGCCCGAGCATGCAGTTCGTTACTACAATGCTTCAGTTCTCGCCTCGGCGCCATTACTGGCAGCCGCGGTAAATTCCCCTTTTCTTTTCGGCAGAGACCTCTGGTCGGAGTCACGTATTCCGCTGTTTGAGCAAGCGGTAAATACTGAAAAAGAGAGTTTGACCGGCCACACCGGTCATTCACGTGCCACCTTCGGGCACGCCTGGTGTAAGGAATCAGTATTCGAGATGTTTGAAGAAAATATTACGTTGTATCCTGTATTATTGCCTACCTTGAATGATGGTGATGAGAAAAAGCTGTGGCACCTGCGACTGCACAATGGCACCATCTGGCGCTGGAATCGCCCGCTGATAGGCATTGATAATGCGGGCTATCATCTACGTATCGAACAACGTGTAGTACCTGCTGGCCCAACTATCATTGATATGATAGCGAATGCCGCACTCTATTATGGCCTGGTTGTGAGCCTGGCCAATGAAAAATATGCCCCAGAATCACGGCTCAATTTTAGTCAGGTAAAAGGTGATTTTTTTGCGGTTGCTGAGTACGGCCTGGATGCTGATATTGACTGGCCCGGCCTGGGAAAACTGAATGTGCAGAAATTATTGATGAGCCACCTGTTGCCGTGTGCGCGAGCTGGTTTGGCAATGCTGGCTATAGATAAGACTGACATCGATAAATTCCTTGGTGTCATCCAGGCACGTGTTGAATCAGGGCAGAACGGTGCAAACTGGCAGCGTAACTACTTATATCATAACAAATGCAGCATGCAGGAAATGACCGAGGCATATATCAAAAATCAGCAGTCTTTCAGGCCGGTACACGAATGGTTGATTTAGGTTTCAGGATATTGCACCAGATACCAGAGGGTTTACTGGATGTCGATTCAACAGGTCTGCTTGATCTGCTTGGCGGGCCTACATTAATCCATCTCGAAGGCAAGCGTAAAGACAGTTTATTCCTGAGTATTATGCTGCATGGTAATGAGTACACTGGGCTGCTGGTGGTGCAACAGATATTACGTTGCTATCAGGATAGAAAACTGCCGCGTTCATTGTCTATTTTTGTCGGTAATGTTGCCGCAGCAGAACAGAAACTGCGTGCCTTGCCTGGCCAGCCGGATTACAACCGTATCTGGAGCTATGGTGATACCCCTGAGCATCGGATGACGCATAAAGTGATGCAGGTGATGTGTGAGCGACAAGTCTTTGCCGCTGTTGATGTCCATAATAACACAGGTAAAAACCCCCATTTCGCCCTCATTTGCAGGCACGGAAAAGACTTTTATCATCTGGCAACGTTGTTTAATCGTACTGTCGTCTATGCGGTTAAACCGGATACTACCAGTACCTGGGGTATGTCAGAGTTTTGCCCGGCAGTAACGTTGGAATGTGGGCTACCGGGAGATCAGCACGGGGTTGCACATGCGGTAGAATATATCGACGCCTGTTTGCATCTATCACACTTTCCTGAACATCCGCTGCCGGAACAAGACATGGATTTGTACCACCTTGTTTATGTTGTCAAAATACCCAGTACCTACAGTTTTTCCTTTAATGGTGCGGGCATGAGTGCTGGGACAGATATAGTGTTTGATAAGAGCCTTACTTCAACGAACTTTTCTGAAATTGCCAGCGGCGTCCGCTTTTGCCGGATAAAAGAAGGCTCGGATGCCTTCCTTGAGGCATGGGATGAACATGGAAAGGATCAATCTGCTGAGTTTTTTACCCGTGACGGCGAAGACTATAGACTTGCAGTACCGGTGATGCCAGCCATGCTGACGGATGACGCCAATATTATCCGAATGGATTGCCTCTGCTATCTGATGGAGCGCATAGACTGGACGTCCATTCATGAAAAACCGGAAACTGAGAATATTCAGGTACAGACAAGCTGATGGCCTCATCGTGGACAGACCGGACATTTGCACTGGCAGGTATTTTTCAGTCAGCGACACTGGTGTATCAACTTGCGACAACAGGCAAAGCAGATGAAGCGGCCGCGCTCACCAGTATTGAAAGCCTGTTTAAGATAGATGCCGATAACGTGCCATCGGTCTTCTCAGGAACAGAAGGTGTTTCAGTTGGGCTGAGGGCATTGGCTGTCTTTGCCGGCAGCGATAAAAGTGAAGCCAATCTGACAATCCTGGCCTACGTATTCAGTTTGATGCATTTGACTCATAAAATGCTGCGTCGACCGGAGTTACATGGGCAATTAACCAGGCTTATCCAGAGTGTACAGCGACAAAAAGACTATTTTGAATCTATGCAGCAGAATGAAGGTATTAACGCCACCCTGCTTGCCCGTTTTGCTGATATCTACAGTAAAACCATGAGTACCCTGCAGCCCCGGATTATTGTAAAGGGCAGCCCGGATTTTCTGCAGCAAGACGACATCGTTATTCGAATTCGCTGCCTGTTACTGGCTGGCGCTCGAGCAGCAGTGTTGTGGGAGCAGCTAGGGGGCGGGCGTGTTCAGTTTTTGTTTAAGCGTAAGCAGTTTGCGGCGATGGCGAAGGAACTGATGAATGAGTAAGGCAGTTTTCGGTTTTCAGTGTTCAGTAACATCAAAAAAAACATTGTCTTCCGCGTAGTTCTCGGGAACTTTGAGTCTGCACAAACATCTCCCTTACTGAACACTGAACCACTGAACACTGAACACTGAACACTGAACACTGAACACTGAACACTGAACACTGTTACTTTAAAATTCTCCCCGCCGATTTAAAATGGTCATCCCAGTAACCTGAATCCAGCCGGTCTATTTTTATTTTTTTCCCTGAAGACGGGGCATGGACGAAGCGACCGCCACCAATATAGATCCCCACATGACTGGTACGTATCCAGCCTTTAAAGAAAACCAGGTCACCGGCCCGTAATTCTTTGCGGGATATCTTTTTTGCCTGCTTTCTTAGTCCTTTTGTGGTCCGGGCAGTTTTCACGCCAACTTTCTTGTAGCTGTACCAGACCAGTCCGCTGCAATCGAAGCCGCCGGGAGATTGACCACCGTAGCGATAAGATTGTCCTATCATACTCTTAGCGACCCGGCTTGCTGCTTCTGCCCTTGAATACTGAATAGTCTGCGTCTGCTGGCAGCTGGAAATGAGAAGGAAGGTCAGTATTAGGGGCGTAATTATCCTGGTCATAAGGTTTAGGCGTTTGCTTTCGGCGCGAAGCCTGAGATTTTCACAATCCAGTCACATGAATGCCCGGTACAGGTTCTGAGCGTTGCCATAATTCTTCGAAGTGGTTATTCAGTTTGTGTGCCCTGGCACGATCATTGAGGTGAGCATAATAGTCGTAGGATCGGTGATCTCGTGTAAGCATGCTGGTGTTTCCATCAATGACGATAAACTGTTCCTGGATAGGCTTCAGGCCGTCAGGCAGCTGACGCAGTTTGATGAAGGTACTAAATTTTCTGGCCAACTGGATCAGCTTTCCGCCACGTTCGCGAAGAATATCATTCTCGGAACAGAGATACTGGAAACGACAGTGTTCATGCTGACGGATGAACATTGACAGTAGATCGCCAATTTTGTTGGTAGGCAAAAGCACTTCATCGTAGTCATAAAGCAGAATGTTAATGCTACGGCTGGCTTCTTGAAATAGACGGGTACTTGTTTCTGAAACCTGTTCACGTGTATTGATCGGGAATCGATCGTTGTCGGTATTTTTGTTCTCTACCATAACTATTTTTCCGTATAGAGTTTAGTTCCAGATTCCAGGAAAAATTACCATCCTTAATCTTTATCCTTAGTCCTTAATCTTTTATTCACCCCTTTTCTCTTTCCCCTTTTCCTCTTGTAGCTTTGCCCTTTTTTATTGCCTTAGCCTGCTCCTCAGCATTGCCAGTATAACTGGCAGGTGTAAGCTCCAACAGGCTCTTGCGTGCATGCTCAGGTATATCCAGTTTTTCAATAAAGTTCTTCAGTGTTTCCTGGCAGATCCCCTTGCCGCGCGTCAGTTCCTTCAGTTTTTCGTAGGGTTCTTCAATGCCATAACGCCGCATGACGGTCTGGATGGGTTCGGCCAGGACTTCCCAGTTGAGCATCAGGTCTGCTGCCATTTTGTCTTCGTTGACTTCCAGTTTGCTGCAGCCGCGCAGGGTTGATTTCCATGCCAAGAGTGAATGAGCCAGTGCGACACCTTCATTACGTAACACAGTGGAATCGGACAGGTCCCTCTGCCAGCGACTAAGGGGTAGTTTTGCCGACATATGTTTCAACAGGGCATTTGCAATACCGATATTACCTTCCGAATTCTCGAAGTCGATGGGATTTACTTTGTGTGGCATGGTTGAGGAGCCTACCTCACCGCTGACGGTTTTCTGTTTGAAATAGCCGATTGAAATATAGGCCCAGATATCACGATCAAAGTCGAGAATAATGCTGTTGAAACGGGCTATGGTATCGAATAGTTCAGCAATATTATCGTGGGGCTCAATTTGGGTGGTATAGGGGTTCCATTCCAGTCCCAGCGAGCGCACAAAGTTTTCTGCGAAGCTGGCCCAGTCAATGTCCGGATAGGCAGACAGATGGGCATTATAATTACCGACGGCACCGTTGATTTTACCCAGTAAAGTGCTGGCAGCTGATTGATTCCTCTGTCGCCGCAGGCGGGCAACAACGTTTGCCAGTTCCTTGCCAATCGTGGTGGGAGAGGCGGCCTGGCCATGTGTGTGCGCCAGCATTGGGATGCTGGCGTACTGCAGAGATAGGTCAGTGATAGTATTAATAAGCCTGTCCATTGCAGGTAGCAGAATTCTTTCGTTTACCTCTTTAAGTATCAACGCATATGAAAGGTTGTTGATGTCTTCAGAGGTACAGGCAAAATGGACGAATTCACTGATGGCATTCAGTTCATCAAAGGTCTGCAGTTTTTCCTTGATGTAATACTCGACGGCTTTGACATCATGGTTGATCTTGCTTTCAATATCCTTAACGCGTTGGGCTTCCACTTCATTGAAACCCGTTTTGATGGATTTAAGGAAATTCATTGCTTCTTGCGAAAAAGGCGGTATTTCTGGAATATTCGGGTGTGCGGCGAGGGCTTTGAGCCATTCTATTTCAATAATGACGCGATGGTGTATCAGGCCGTATTCACTGGCAAAAGGGCGCAGGTCAGCCGTTTTATCGCCGTAGCGGCCGTCAACAGGAGAGAGTGCAGTTAAGGCGGAAAGCTTCATAAGGAATACTCAAAATTGTTTATTGTCGGAAAGGTTCTGAAATATTAACTGATTCGGGTGATTTTCGGTATTCCTCCGATGAACTGATTACACCACCACCCAGGCATGAATCCCCTTCATAAAAGACCACGGACTGGCCCGTTGCTACGGCTCTTTGTGGTTGCTCAAAACCGACGATGATACAGCCATCATCCATTTCAGAAAGGTGACAGTTTTGCTCAGCTTGCCGGTGTCTAATACGAGCCGTACAGCTAAGGGGCAGGGCCGGAGGCTTATTGGCAATCCAGTGCAATTCATCGGCAATCAGACCGGACTGGAACAGCGCAGGGTGATTATTGCCCTCAACAACGTTGAGAATATTGTTTTCCAGGTCCTTACCGACGACAAACCACGGCTTTCCCGGACCACCGATGCCAAGTCCCCGACGCTGGCCGATCGTGTAGTACATCAAACCTCGGTGTTGTCCGATAACTGACCCGTCTAGCTGCCGGATATCACCCGGCTGGGCAGGAAGATACTGCGCCAGAAAATCGCGAAAACGTCGTTCACCGATAAAACATATACCGGTGCTGTCTTTTCGGTTGTAGTTAGGCAGTCTGTTGTGGCGTGCCAGTTCCCGTACTGCAGATTTCTGTAATGTGGCGAGCGGGAACAGGCTGTGTGCCAGTGCATATTGGCCGATGGCATAAAGGAAATAGGTCTGGTCTTTGTCTTTGTCTGCTGCCTTGCCAAGATAGACCTTGCCATGACACTGATGCACGTCAGCATAATGACCGGTAGCGATCTTGTCAGCACCAAGATCCAGTGCATAATCCAGGAAGGCCTTAAATTTTATCTCACGATTACACAATACGTCGGGGTTAGGCGTCCTGCCAGCGCGATATTCCTGCAGAAAGTGCTCAAATACCCTGTCCCAGTATTCTGCTGCAAAATTAACCGTGCGCAATGGGATATCTAATATGTCGGCAACTTCTTTCGCTATTGCCAGGTCTTCCGCCGCTGCACAGTAGTCTTCTGCATCATCCTCTTCCCAGTTCTTCATGAAAACGGCGGTAACATCGTAGCCCTGTTGCTTCAGTAACAGGGCTGCAACGGAAGAATCAACACCGCCTGAGAGTCCAAGGAATACTGAAGTTGCCATGCTGTGTAATGAATGCTTTGATGCAGGAGACATCTGTTTCGGTAAGGGTTTATTATTCTACAGTAGATTTTCCTTGTCGTGCTGTTCGACAAGTACAATGAATTCAGAGGCTATCTGAGGTTTGCTGAAATAATAACCCTGGAAGATATCACAGGCATGCTGGCTAAGGAAAAAATGCTGTTCTGGCGTTTCTACGCCTTCGGCGACGACTTCAAGACCAAGGTGATGGGACATAGAAATAATCGTTTCGACGATAGTCGCATCATTACGGTCTTCAGTGATATCACGGATGAAGGAACGGTCAATTTTAAGGCGATTAATGGGCAGCTCTTTCAAATAGGCAAGCGAAGAGTATCCCGTACCAAAGTCATCAACTGAAAAACGGAAGCCATGTTGTTTCATTTTCAGCATTTTCTCAATGGTATTATCCAGGTTGCTGATAATCAGGCGTTCTGTAATCTCAAATTCAATACGGTCCGGCGGAATATCAAATTTTCGGATGATTTTAAGGACTTTTTCATCAAAGCCGTTTTGATTGAATTCCTTCGGGCTGAGGTTGATCGAGATACACAGTAGTTGATCAGATAGCACCTGATCCTCATCCATCCAGACACGTAATTGTGAGCAGGCGGTATTCAGCACCCATTGGGAAATATCAAAAATTAGCCCGGTATCCTCAGCAATGGGAATAAAATCTCCCGGGGGGATCAGACCGATCTTTTCATGTTGCCAGCGCAGCAGCACTTCGGCTCCAACTATATTTCCTTCCCAGTCAATCATTGGCTGATAGACAAGGAACAATTCATTTTGTCGGATGGCGTGACGCAGGTCTTTTTCTATGGCCAGTCTTTTGTCTGCACTAATTTGCATTTCCTGCTTAAAAAAGCACACAGAGTTTCGGCCATCCTGCTTGGCCCTATACATTGCGGTATCGGCACGTTTTAGAATATCCGCGGAGTTCTGATTTTCTTCCGGGAACAGTGATATCCCCACACTGACAGAAATATGGTACTCATGACCATGGATGTAAAAAGGCTCGGTAATGGCGATACGAATTTTGTTTGCAAGTTGTTCGGCACGTTCTTCCGATAATTCAACAATGGGTGCAATATTGGGAAGCAGTATGACAAACTCATCGCCACCAATTCTGGCAATGGTTTCACCTTTTCCTGTATTTTCCCTCAAGCGGCGGCTCACTTCTACTAACAATGCATCACCGACCGGGTGGCCGAGTGAATCATTGAGGTTCTTGAAGTGGTCAAGATCAAGGAACAGCAGGGCCCCCTGCTTGTTTTCAAGGTGCGCGATTTCCAGTTCATCTTCCAGCCTTTCCAGAAACAAACGTCTGTTAGGGAGGCTGGTCAGTGGATCATAAAAGGCCAGTTTGCGGATTTGTTCCTCCGCCTCTTTGCGCTCGGTGATATCGTGGTAGTGGCCTATGTAGTTGACTATCTCGCCTCGGTTATCTTTTATCGCGGTAATGGTCACCCAGTCCTGGTGGATATGGCCAGATTTTGAACGGTTATAAATCTCACCCTGCCAGTTACCTTTTTGGGATAAATTACTCCACATATTTTTAAAGAATTCCCTGTCATGGTGTCGTGACTTGAAGGTATTGGGCGATTTCCCGATCAGTTCCTCTTCCGTATATCCGGAAACCTTGCTGAATGCCTGGTTGATTTTGAGAATTTTACTTTTTTCATCAGTAATCAGGATTGGATCATGGGTTTCAAATGTCGTCGCCATCAGTTGCAATTCATATTCTATCTGCTTGCGGTCGGTGATATCGATCACCGCACCAATGAATAGATCCTGGCCCCGATCTGACTCTTTGATGGCGGTAGCCCTGCATAAAATCCAGGTGTCGCTGCCGTCCGGTTTCCGGATTCGACACTCCACTTCAAAGGTTCCATGTTTAAGCACTATTCTTGCCCAGTCGGCAATAATTTTTTCTCTGTCCGTACTGTGTATCGCTTCAGTCCAGGTTCTGTTGCGCCAGTACGATTCCGGCCGCCCGGTAATTTTTACCCACTCGTCATTGACATAATTACAGATGCCTTTTTCATTGGTGAAAAAAGTCCCTATAGGCGACAGGTTGGTGAGTGTTTTAAAGCGTGATTCGCTTTCAAGTAATGCATGTTCTGCCTGTACGCGAGCTGTGATGTCATGCACGATGGTATAAAGTATTTTTTTGTCATTAATCTGCAACGGACCTGACCAGATTTCGACGTCTCTAATTTCTCCCGATGCCAGTCGGTGTTGAAAAATACATGAATTTTTCCCCTCATTAACAACCTCTGAAATAGTTCTTTTGATTTCGGGGTAGCTGCTGGTATTGATGAGGCTGACATCATGGTTTTTAAGTGTTCCCAGTGGGTAGCCATAATATTCTACCGCAGCTTTATTGGCATCAATGATGCTACCGTCTTCCGGATCAATCAGGATCATTGGTGCGTTTATATCTGTAAATAACTGCTGGTATTTTTGTTCGTCTTTCTTTTTTGTGTTGTGACGTTTTATTATGAGTAGCAGAATTGTTATCCCGAGGATGCCAGCGATAAGAAGAGACAGTATTGAGTTCCAAAGGACGGCTCCAAACTTCCTGCTTAATATCGATTCATCGGGCACCATAACCAGTTGCCAGGCAGTGTTCCGCACAGGGATACGACTATTAACCCTTTTGAGCTCTGCCAAGCTTAATTCTCTATTGTGGCCGATGTACTGCCGTGTCCCCTCTGAGCTAATGTCAACAACATCAGGCGTAGCTGTCGAGACAAGAAAAATCTGATAATCGGGTAGTTTGTGACCGGCCAGGATAGGGGAAAGTATTTCAGCGGCCAGGCTGATAAAAAATATCCTTTTCTGCCCATTTTTATCCTTGTACGATGTCATGATATCAAAATGGTCACCTTCTATGGCAGGATGAAAATTAGGTATATTTTTCTCATTTACCGCGTAGTTTCTTATATCCTGCTTGCACAAGTCACCGATCTCAACTTTATTCCCTTGCACAACGAGCCTGCCAGTTTCAGTGGCAATAGAAAAATTCAGGGTGGTGGGAAATTCATTTTCCAGCAGGGCCTCGATTTCCAGCTTATTGTCACTGTTTGTCGGTTCAGCAGCTATTTTTGATAACAGGGTTGAATGATACAAGGCAAAACTTCGTAGCTGGTGCTCAAGACTACTGACATAACGTGATATCTCTGATGCAGTGCCCTTTGCAGTACTCTGCGAAATTTCTGTCTGGTATTTATTAAAATCACTGAGTTTTAACCATGCGCTAAAAAGGGTCAGGCCAATGACCGCAGTACTGGCAAGTAGCAGTGACAGCCAGTATGGTCTGATGGCATGAAAAACCTGCTTAATTTTTTTCTCAGGTGTATTCATGATCGTTGAATGAACGTCCTTGTTCCTGGTGCATCATCATTGCGGATCACCACTGGCTGCCTATACAGGGCACCTCTATTGATTTATAAATAATCATGTTGTGATTCAAAACTTGCTATCTCTACATTAAGAATCTTCGTAATAGCGGGCTATTACGAAGTATATGGATGCGCAAGTGCCGTGATAACAGGACGTTGTTGAGTGGCCAGAATTAATAGGGGTACCCTACAAACTCAAATACGGTTTATTCAAGGGTAATTGCACCTTTAGTTTTTTCTCTGCGACGGTTCTCTTTGGCATCGTAATCGTTTATGCAACTGCTTTTTTCAACCATTGAGCAGGCAAGATATTCCGATATCTCCATGATGACTGCACGAACAGCTTTCATCGCTGGTGTCTTTTTCTTGGTGTTAAAGTTGCCTCCCAGTCCGCCCTTGAAAAAGCCCAGTCTGAGCCCTCCTTTGCTTGAGTTGGCTTCAACCGTACGACTGTCTACAACCTCACCGGTTGTTGTATCGATTACCCTCAGGTCAACAGCAATGTAGGCCTTGCCTTTGCTGCCACCCAGAGATATGCCCTTGAAGCTCAGACCACCACCGGTGCTAGCAACACTCTCTTCATACGAGGTAACGGTTCCTGTTATCAGATATTGAGCACCGGTAAGTTCTCCTGTTTTAGCGCCAGTTCCTTTTTTGATTCTGCCACTAGAAGCGAGATCCTGTTCGGAAATAACTGCTTTGAGTTTCTGGCGTTCGACGACCTTGAATTTCTTTGTGCCCATTAATTCATTGGCAAGCATATCAGCCATATCTCTGCCTATTTGGCCTCCCCACCAGCTGATGGAAACAGATTTCTTAAAGTCAGCTATGCCAACAACAGGTTTTGATGCGGCATGTGTAATTCCTGTCGTGACTAGACCCATCGTTATTATTAGTGCCAAGACACTTTGTTTGAATAGTTTCATCATTATCCTCCACAGGGTTTTATATTTCTTGCTATTCGCTGTTTGTACAGACGGAAGAGTATATTGCACCTATGCTGGCATAGCAAAATACAGCTAAGATATAGCGTTTCCCTGGCGTTCAGCGGTGGACTTTTGCTGTGGAAATCGTGAGAATTACGGCTTCATTTAGAGTACTGGAGTACACATGTTATACGAAAAGATAGAGCTACCCACAGGCGGTGAGAAGATCACGCTAAATACTGATTACAGCCTGAATGTACCTGATAAGCCTATAATTACTTATATTGAGGGGGACGGCATTGGCATTGATATCACCCCTGTTATGCGTAAGGTTATCGATGCAGCAATTGCAAAGGCATACGATAACGGTCGGGTAATTGCCTGGATGGAGATCTTTGCCGGGGAGAAAGCGGTTGCTACCTATGGCAGCGATAACTGGATGCCCGCCGAAACGCTGGCTGCCGCCAGAGAGTACATTGTATCAATTAAAGGGCCGCTGACGACACCTGTCGGTGGGGGCATACGTTCACTCAATGTCCTATTACGCCAGAATCTGGATCTTTACGTCTGTTTGCGTCCGGTGCGCTATTTTCAGGGTGTCCCCAGCCCTTTGAAACGCCCTCAGGATACAGAAATGGTAATTTTTCGTGAGAACTCCGAGGATATCTATGCCGGTGTGGAGTGGGAGGCTGGCAGTGACGAGGCGAAGAAGGTGATTGATTTCCTGCGCACGGAGATGTCGGTCAGTAAAATTCGTTTCCCCGAGACATCTGGTATTGGTATTAAACCGATTTCGCAGGAAGGTACCGAGCGCCTGGTTCGTCGGGCATTACAATACGTCATTGATCAGGATCGGGATTCTCTTACGTTAGTGCACAAGGGTAATATCATGAAATTTACCGAAGGTGCATTTAAGAATTGGGGCTATGAGCTGGCAAAGAAGGAATTCGGTGCAACTGAGATTGATGGTGGCCCCTGGTGCCGTATGATTAATCCGAATACAGGCAAAGAGATCATCATCAAGGATGTCATCGCTGATGCATTTTTACAGCAAATTCTGCTGCGCCCGAAAGAATATGATGTGATAGCTACGATGAACCTGAATGGTGATTACATTTCCGATGCGCTAGCGGCACAGGTGGGTGGAATTGGGTTGGCGCCGGGTGCAAATCTGTCTGATGAGATAGCAATTTTCGAGGCAACTCACGGGACTGCACCAAAATATGCAGGTAAGGATCAGGTTAATCCAAGTTCGCTGATATTGTCAGCAGAAATGATGTTGCGTCACATAGGCTGGAATGAGGCGGCAGACCTGATTATCAAGGGTATCGAAGGTGCGATTCAGACCGGCACAGTCACCTACGACCTCGAACGCTTGATGGAGAATGCAACGAAAGTCAGTTGTTCCGGTTTCGGTGACGCGATTATCGCTAATATGTAGGGGAACTCAGGGGGTGTATCGAGGATAATAAGTAAATTGGATGTAGATCCGAATCCATTCGGATAAAACAAAGCGCAAATGAAGATGCCTGTGCGAATCTGTCGCGCCTATGAAATCGGTAACGATGCCGTGCTGTACAGCAGTATTTTAAAGTATCACTTGGAAAATGAATGAATAGGCCTATATTAATAGAATGACAGACGAAGACAATAAGCCAGGAGATGGGCTCGCATTACAGGAAGCAAAACCGGCGCTTAAAAGGCCGAACATGTACCGAGTGCTGCTGATCAATGATGACTATACACCTATGGATTTTGTCATCATGTTGTTGCAAAGCGTCTTTCGTAAAGACCATAATACTGCAACACAAATCATGATGCATGTACACACCAAAGGTGTTGGTGTCTGTGGTGTCTTCACCCGGGAGGTTGCTGAAACCAAAGTACGCCAGGTAATGGATCTGTCCCAACAGGGGCAGCATCCGCTGCAATGTGAAATGGAACCTGATATTCTGAATAATTGAGAGGCAGGATATGAGAGTAGGCGAATATGCTATCTGTAGAACTTGAACAAACATTGAATGATGCTGTTAAAATGGCGCGCGCTCGCCATTTCGAGTACATCACGGTAGAGCATTTACTGCTGGCTCTGCTGGAGGATCAGAGTGCGTCTTCAGTGTTGCAGGCAGTTGGATGTGACCGGAACAAGTTGCGTGCCTTACTGGAAGAGTTTATCGATACGACTTTGCCGATACTGCCATCAGAAAGTGAGAATGAAACCCAGCCGACACTGGGTTTTCAA
Organism: Gammaproteobacteria bacterium; assembly: GCA_013150915.1. Lineage (GTDB taxonomy): Bacteria > Pseudomonadota > Gammaproteobacteria > BMS3Bbin11 > BMS3Bbin11 > BMS3Bbin11. The sequence continues at coordinate 13,886 of JAADJE010000062.1, read as the reverse complement.
CGTGTTATTCAACGTGCAATCCTGCACGTTCAGGGCTCAGGCAGAAAAGAGGTTAATGGCGCCAATGTTCTGGCGGCACTTTTTTCAGAAGCGGAGTCTTTCGCTGTATATTTCCTTAGTCAGCAGGATATTACCCGACTTGATGTGACGAGCTATATCTCCCACGGCGTTAGCCGTAACGATGATATAGAATTTGAACCTCAGTCCGGTGAAGATATCGAAGGGGGTGAAACTGAGACCAGAAAGACTGCACTGGAATTATACACAGTTAATCTCAATAATGAAGCCAGGGAAGGGCGGATTGATCCGATGATCGGACGTGAATTTGAAATTGAACGCACCCTGCAGATACTCTGTCGTCGCAGAAAAAATAACCCGCTCTATGTCGGTGAAGCCGGTGTGGGTAAAACAGCCATGGCCGAAGGTCTGGCGAGCCGTATTGTTGATGGAAAGGTTCCGGCCGTGATTGCGGACAATACCATGTACGCACTTGATCTTGGTGCCTTGTTGGCCGGGACAAAATACCGTGGTGATTTTGAAAAAAGGTTTAAGGCCGTTCTCGGTGAATTAAAAAATATGAACGGTAAGGCTATTCTGCTTATCGACGAGATTCATACCATCATTGGGGCAGGTGCTGCATCGGGCGGCGCCATGGATGCCTCAAATTTACTCAAGCCTGTGCTTGGCACTGGAGCGATTCGCTTTATTGGTTCCACGACCTACCAGGAATACCGCGGAATATTTGAGAAAGACCGCGCACTGTCACGTCGTTTCCAAAAGATAGATGTACCTGAGCCGTCTATCGATGAAACAATTGCCATTCTTAACGGCCTGAAATCTGTTCTTGAACAACACCACCAGGTTCGCTATACCAATAAAGCGATTACCGGTGCAGTAAAACTGTCGAATCGTTATATCAATGATCGCCACCTGCCGGATAAAGCGATTGATGTGCTGGACGAAGCTGGCGCACGGGTACATTTGCTGCCAGCGAACAAACGTAAGGAAAAAGTGGGTATTCGTGAGATAGAATCAGTCATTGCCAAAATGGCCCGTATCCCGCCGAAGCAGGTGACCAGTTCAGACAAACGTACACTCACTAACCTGGAAACCGATCTGAAACGGGTAATATTCGGTCAGGATGAAGCTATCGCAGCATTGTCTTCTGCCATCAAGATGTCACGTTCTGGCCTCGGGCCGGAGGACCGCCCGGTTGCCAATTTTTTATTTTCCGGACCGACCGGTGTTGGCAAAACAGAGGTCACACGGCAACTGGCTCATACCATGGGTATTGATCTGATACGCTATGATATGTCTGAATATATGGAAAGCCATACGGTATCGAGATTGATCGGTGCACCCCCCGGTTATGTGGGTTTTGATCAAGGCGGCTTGCTGACCGAGGCTATCAACAAGACACCGCACGCAGTACTTCTTCTGGATGAAATTGAAAAAGCACATCCTGATGTCTTCAATCTCCTGTTACAGGTGATGGACCACGGGGCGTTGACCGATAACAATGGCAGGAAAACGGACTTCCGTAATGTCATCCTGGTCATGACCACCAATGCTGGAGCAGAGCAGATGGCCCGCAGTTCAATCGGTTTTACCGAGCAGGATCACCGCAGTGATGGCGGCGAAGCGATTAAGAAGTTGTTCACACCGGAGTTTCGTAACCGCCTGGACGCCATCATCAATTTCAATGATCTGGACAAATCAACCATTGTTCATGTCGTTGATAAATTCATTCTTGAACTGGAGGTACAGCTGGCCGATAAGAATGTAGTCATTTCCGTTGATGAAAGTGCGCGTAGCTGGCTGGCAGAACATGGCTATGACCCGACGATGGGTGCCAGACCCATGGCACGCGTGATTCAGGAGAACATCAAGAAACCCCTGGCTGATGAGATTTTGTTTGGTAAGTTAGACAAAGGTGGGGAGGTGTTTGTCAGCGAGAAAGAGGGTAAGTTGGTGCTTGATGTTGGGGGTGATGATGAAAAATAAAACCTGCTGTTGAAGGGATATCTGATTAAATTAAAATTTTGTATGTGAGTCAATACTATTTTTGTAGGAGCGTCGCTCCTACAAATAAATTGAAGGCCATAAACACTTCATATCTTACAAGCCGTTAGCCTTCTCCAACCTGAACGTCATCGTATACTTCGGTCGGATGTTTTCAATAACGACTGGAATGTAGCTGTAGTCGGTGGCTAACCACATGCGCAGGATTTTATCCGGGCTGCCTTCTTTCTGTCGTTCGATACGAAGAGTATTGATTTTTCCCCATAGCGATTCAACTTTTTCGTGGTCTATGATCTTGAATTCATACTGAGACATACGTTTACCATCCACTAACGAGATTTTGCCGGTCTGTCCTTTCCTGGGGGGGGTTAACATCCAGAAAAAAAGGAAAGAGGCCGGATCCTGTACCCCGGGGCTGATATCGTAGACTCTGTCATTATTCAGTGTGACCTTTTTTTTGTTCCAGTCAAAACTGGCGATACGCGCTTTTTCTGGTTTCTTATCAGGCGACCGACGGTAGTTGAGCGGGAAAATCATCCCATCTTTTACTTTAAATCTACTTTTTTCACGGTAGGTGTCATTGAGAAGAATCGCTGCAATTCCTGTGGCATTGGTTTCTGAAGTAACGGTATAAATACCTTTGCCTTCAGCGTTTAACTCGCGATCGAGTGTCCCTATGTTCATACCCGCAATTTTTACCCTGTAGACAAGATTGAGATTTTTGGGGAGTGTGGCGGCGAACAGGGCTGTGTTTAGAAAAAGGCCTGAAATTAATAAGAGTGCCGATAATTTATATTTCATCACTTATGACCATTTGCTTTGATGATTCATTCCCATCGAGCAATACCTTATCGTTTCTCACGGATAGCCTGCCCTGGGCGAACCATTGTATGGCCCTGGGGTAGATAAGATGTTCTTGTGCAAGTACTCGGGCGGCGAGTTGCTGACGACTGTCAGTGCCATAAACAGGCACACGAGCCTGAATGATGATCGGGCCAGCATCGACCTCCGGTTTGACAAAGTGGACTGTCGCACCCGCTTCCTTATCAGCACTTTCGATGGCTCGTTGATGTGTATTCAGCCCAGGATAAAGGGGTAAGAGGGAGGGGTGGATGTTGATCAGCCTGCCTGAATAATGATTAACAAACTCGGTTGTAAGTATGCGCATAAAACCGGCCAGAACAACCAGCATCGGCTGATGGCGATCAATTTCGGTCATTAAGGCTGCGTCATAGCGGCTGCGGTTCGGGTAATCCTGATGATTGATGACCGTTGTGCTTACCCCTACCTGACTGGCCCGCTGCAGTCCGTAGGCTTCGGGATTATTAGAAATAACTGTGCAGATATCAATGCCAGGTTCAAAATCCTGACGGTGGTCAATAATGGACTGTAGGTTACTGCCACTGCCGGAGATCAGGACAACTATTGGAAAGGGGTTCCCGTCAGATGATTTGGACACGCTCACTTCCCGTACCCGTAGCAGTCTTTTCGATTCGTCCGGCCAGCCAGACCTTTTCTCCCTGAGCCTCAAGATTATGAATGACAGCGGGCGCATCTTTATCTGCTGCTACCAGCACCATACCCATCCCACAGTTAAAGGTTTTTAGCATCTCGTCCTCGGCGATATCACCGTTATCCTGCAGCCATTCAAAGATCGCAGGAAAATCCCAGGATGATCGTTCGACCACCGCACAAAGCCCGTCTGGAATAACCCGGCATATATTGCCTGACAGACCACCACCTGTGATGTGGGCCAGTGCATGCAGGGGGATCTCCTGCAGTAAATTTAATAGTGATTTGACGTATATGCGTGTGGGTTTGAGCAGGGCCCGGGCAAGTGTTGTGTCGCCGAATGTTTGCCCGAGATTCGTATTTGAGACCTCAATGACCTTGCGAATCAGGGAGTAGCCATTGGAGTGAGGGCCCGATGACTGCAGGGCAATAAGGACATCTCCTGCAGCAACTTCTGAGGCATCAATAATGGATGATTTTTCGACCACACCCACGCAGAATCCTGCCAGATCATAATCTCCGTCAGCATAGATACCCGGCATTTCTGCTGTCTCGCCACCGATTAATGCGGCACCGGCCAGTTTGCAGCCGTCTCCTATCCCGCGCACGATGGTGGCCGCGGTTTCGACATTAAGTTTTCCCGTGGCAAAATAATCGAGAAAGAAAAGAGGTTCTGCCCCCTGTACCAGAATATCATTGGCGCACATGGCGACCAGATCGATACCAATGGTGTCATGAATGCCAGTATCAATGGCGAGTCTCAGCTTGGTGCCCACCCCGTCAGTACCGGACACCAGAATCGGTTCTTTGTATGTTGGCGGGATCTGGAACATGGCGCCGAAACCACCTAGATCATCTATGCAGCCTGGACGACGGGTTGCTTTGGCAATGGGTTTGATCATATCTACCAGTGATTCACCGGCAGCAATATCGACGCCCGCATCACGGTAAGTCAGACCGGAATTAGAATCAGCCACGGGTGGCTCCTGTATGATAAGGTTAGCGCCATATTTTATCATGACCTGCGGGGATGCTGTCAGGTTTTTAGTGGGGCACTGATGATTACTACCATCCCTAATATTATTACCATGTTCCGGATCGCGACAGTGCCGGTATTGATTCTGTTACTGCATGATCAGTTTTACGGATGGGCCTTTCTGATCTTTTTAATTGCCGGGATTTCCGATGGGCTGGACGGCTTCATTGCCAAACGCTTTGATATGGCCAGTGAGCTTGGCGCTATACTGGATCCACTGGCTGACAAAGCCCTGATATTCAGCAGTTATCTGATGCTGATGATACTGGGAGATCTTCCATTCTGGTTATTTCTGACTGTGGTCTTCCGTGATGTGCTCATTCTGGTAGGAAGCCTGATTTATGTAGCGTTTAACGGCAAGGTCAAGATGGCGCCAAGCTATCTGAGCAAGCTCAATACGTTTATGCAGATTTCTCTTGTGGTGGCTATCCTGGCGCAAAAAACCTTCGATTTGAATTACAACTCTTTTACCAATTATCTAATTTATGCCACTTTTATAACAACGATACTCAGTGGTGTGCATTATGTCTGGGTCTGGGTCGTGAAAGAGGAAATTGAAATGGTGGACGGTGTGAAGGAAGAGCAAAATGCCCCAAAATCAGGTGGCCCAGACTGATGGTAATAAAACAGGGTCAGATGGCACTGGATTTATCATTGCGGGATACGGTCTGTTTTGACAGCTTCGTCACTGGCCATAACACAGAGCTGGCGCAGCATCTGATCAAGGTGGCCGAAGGAAAGGAGACGCTGGCACCTCTGTTTATCTGGGGTGAATCCGGCGCCGGCAAGAGCCATTTACTGAATTCCTGTTATCGACTTGCCGAAGAGAACAGGCAAAGCCCCTGGTTTGTTTCGCTATCTGAGCTGTCTGCTGAAAAAGGCGGTGAGGCTATTCTCGCCGATCTCGATGATTACGGTATTTATCTAATCGATGGCCTTGATAGCATTGCGGGCCTGCCCGGATGGGAAGAAAGACTATTTCAGCTCTGTAATATGGCCCGTGACAGGAACAAGTCGGTCATTATTTCGGCAATCAAGCCACCAACCAGTCTGAATCTAGGCCTACGTGACCTGGTGACACGCTTGATGTCAGGTTTAACCTATCAGGTGCTGCCGCTGGGTGATGAGCAGAAAATTATCGCTCTGCGGGAACGTGCCTCTGATCGAGGCTTCGAGATCTCTGAGGAAGCAGTAAATTTTATTCTAAATCGTTACCGGCGAGAGACGGGGAATTTATTCAAAATACTTGATCAAATTGACAGGGCCAGTCTGGAGCAAAAAAGACTGATAACGATACCGTTTTTGCGGTCGTTGGAATTGGAATGAGAAAAGCAGGGGAAAGCGGAAAGGGAAAAGGAAAGTCAAAATCGCCCTCCCTCTTTCTTCTATATTAACCACTTGCCGACAGTACATCATGCGGGCATCCATGTTATTCCAAATCAAAGAACCTCTGGATTCCGGCATACGCCGGAATGACGATTTTGACCTTCCTTTTCCCTTTAAGCTTTCAACTGAGGTACTTCGTGTTTCTAAGATAGATATAAATACAAACAACAAATGCAAGAACCAGGAGAACTTCGGCCAGACTCAAGGCCAGTAATGCTGAATTCTGTGTGCCTGTAGCGAATTCTCCCCAGCTGATCATGACACCTTCAATAAAGTAAAGCATAGCGATCAAGCCAGCGACGGAGAATGATCTTCGTTTCATGTGTAGCATGCCGAACAGTGGAATCAACAGCGGTAAGGACTTGATCGTCAACCAGAAACCGATTGGTGGAGAGGGTGCCAGCCAGCCCTCCCATAACACGGTGAGGGCAATTAGAGTTATCCAGAATACAAGACTAAGTGTGTAGGCCAGTCGTGTATTCATACTTTTTGAGTGCTCAGGCAGATAATGTTGGAAACTCCCTTACGAGGGCGTGGCACAGCGTTTTCTCATCTTCCGAGAAGGGAATATTTCTATTCTGTCCATAGGTCTAGAGTATGTCCAGTACTGCTTCAGGCGGACGTGCCAGGATTGCCTTTCCATTATTTATAACGATGGGTCGCTCAATCAGGCTGGGGCACTGAACCATGGCTTCTATCAGTTCATCATCGGTAAATGTTGGGTCATCCAGTCCCGCATCCTTGAACACGGTTTCATGTTTTCTCATTAGTTCATGTGGAGTCATCCCCAGCATTTTAAGCAATTCTTTAAGGGTAGCTTCATCTGGCGGGGTGTCCATATATTCAATGACCTCGGCTTCAATGCCATTCTCCTCCAGAAACTCCATTGTCTCGCGAGACTTACTACAACGGGGGTTGTGGTAAATAGTAACTGTCATGATCTCCTCCATCATTGTTGACACCACATTCTGCATAACAGTTATTTACCTGTCCAGTAATAAAAAGCTATACCCCTATTGCTTATTTGAAGTTGTGGTTATGAATTCTATTGCTTCGTAGATACTTGCTGAGCATACCCGTGGGTAAATAAAGGGTATCCTAAGGGTGAAAATGTTAGAATCCCTCGCTGATTTTAGACAGGTGACAGAAATGAAGGTTTTGATTACAGGAGGTGCCGGGTTCATCGGAGCCGCATTGGCGCACAGACTGCTGGATCGCGGTGATACAGTGCACGTGATTGATACGCTTAACAATTATTATGAAGTTTCCCTCAAGGAAGCCCGCCTGGCAGACCTGGCCATAAAACCCGGTTTTAGTTTTGAAAAAACAGATATCTCAGATAGAGCCGCCATTAAAAAGCTATTCGAGACACTTCAGTTTGATGCCGTAATGAATCTTGCCGCTCAGGCAGGCGTGCGGTACTCGCTGGAGAACCCGGCGGCTTATGTCGATGCGAATCTGGTTGGTTTTGGAAATATACTTGAAGGTTGTCGGCATTCAAAAGTAGGGCACCTGGTTTTTGCTTCATCAAGTTCGGTTTATGGTTCCAATACCAAACTGCCCTATTCCGAGAATGATGCGGTGGATCATCAGATCTCTCTTTATGCCGCCAGCAAAAAAGCCAATGAACTGATGGCACATACCTATGCCCACCTTTATCGCCTCCCCTGTACGGGCCTGCGATTTTTCACTGTTTATGGCCCCTGGGGCAGACCAGACATGGCCTTTTTCAAATTCACCAAAGCCATGCTGAAGGGTAAGAAAATACCGGTGTTCAATCACGGCAAGATGATCCGTGACTTCACCTATATTGATGATGTCGTTGAAGGTGTCATCAGGGTGATCGATAAACCCGCAGAGCCGGATCCCGTATTCAGTCATGATGACCCGCTACCGTCTTCCAGTGATGCACCTTACAGGCTATACAATATTGGTAATGGCCGACCGGTAAAACTGCTGCGTTATATAGAAGTACTGGAAGATGCGCTCGGCATCAAGGCCGACATGGAAATGCTGCCAATGCAGGATGGTGACGTGAAAGCGACAACCGCTGATACATCAGCACTGGAAAGAGATTTTGGCTACAGGCCTGGAATTACCATAGAAGAAGGCTTACATGAATTTGTCAGTTGGTACAGGGCGTATTACGGAGTAAATGGGGTGGTTTAGTTAATAGTCACTGTCCTATAAATATTGAATAAAAATGGCCTGTTAACCTAAGGAACCTCTGATCAATTCATGAACTCATATCTTACGCCTAAAATATCCAGTTTTTTCGTTGAAAACCTTCGCAATAGCCAGCTATTACGTGCGATTTTCGCCTCAAACCTGAATATTTTGAGATCGCAATCTACTTCGTCCAGAATTAATCAGAGGTTCCCTAAACTTGTGTGGGTCGTATTTCTATCCCGACCAACATTTTTTTGAAACTTTTCAGTGATCAACATAATAGGCAATGAATTTGTGAAAACCCTATAGGTTCTGAAGATTAGAAAATCATTCTTTTTGATATTGAAATAAACTGCCAGATCACGTGCCTGTTCTTTACCATAATCTAGAATCTCACGAAAGGTTTCTAAACGATCTTCCAGGATTAATTGGCCAATAGGCTTATTGCTGTTCAACAAACCATCTCTTATCCTTTCATCAAGTCGGTCAGGGACTATTATTGTCTCAGCATAAATATGGTTTTTATGACTTAATCTTCCAGATAAGCATATCTTTCTCTTCAGGATCCTACACCCTCTTTCTATCTCCAAGGAGGGGATACTACGCTCCAAGATAAAGTACTCCTGAAATATCTTTGTAACCTTTATCCGTTCCCATAGGTATGCTTCCAGTATCTCGGTTACCATACCATCTGTAGTTAGAAGAATACGTTGAAAGGGCGTTAGATCCTTTAGGTTGATGTGACTAGGCTTTAAGGATCGTTGAAGATCAACACGTAATAACTTACTGCCTGGAAGATTGTTAGAATCCACAATTGGTTCTCCTGGAGGATCTTGTTACCGATCGCAATAGTAAGTTCTCCCCATCACATCTGTGAACAAGGGGTGCCGCATGAGCATCCGCCTGTAATTCACCGCACGAAGGTATTTTCATTTTTTGGTCTGGCCCTGGGTCGGATCCTTCAATTCTCCCAAAAGGCTCTGGAGCTGCCAGGTTGGCCCCCGGTGTCCCCGCCTACGCAGTGCTTCCAGTAGCTTTAGCGTTGGACGGGAGTGGAAACCTTCAAATCGAAACCGGGGATATTCTTTCGAGATGGCTGTGATCATCCCTCCGGGATCCTCCCGCATCGCGGGGGGAAAGTAGAATTGGGGGATCAGCAAATTCTTTGTGTCGTATCCTTCGGACTTCGCAACTTTTGCGATTCCGGTTCTGGGGTATATCCGTATGCCCGTGGAGACAATAACCGCTGTGGGCTGAAGAGAGGCAATGAGATCGAGTCCCTCACGAACCGTGCTCAACGTCTCTCCAGGGCACCCCACTATCAGATAGTGGCAAACGTTTAGGCCCGCCGACTGGGCGATGTGATGCGAGCGGATGAGTGTCTTTATGCCGAATCCTTTGCGGAGAGCTCTGAGGCTCGTAGTGGTCCCTCCTTCCGTGCCAAACTCAATGCCCACACAACCCGATCGGACGGCCCAGTCGGCCAGTTCTTCGGTCATCAGTGCCGGATTGAAGAAGCCGGTCCAAGATATTTTGATTCCTCTTCGCACGATCTCCTGGCAAATCTCCAGCGCATGCCTCACGGGGTTGTTGAAGACGTTGTCCGTAAAAAAGATTTCTTCCACCCCGTAGGCTTGTTGCAGATGTTCCAGCTCTTGTGCCACGTGTGCACTTGATCGCATTCGTAGGGTTCTTCCTTCAATCATGGGATAAGTGCAATAGGTACACCGAAATGGGCAGCCGCGTTTCGTTTGAACGGCCGTGAGGCTTCCGCCGCGAAGATAAGACGATAGGTCCAGCAGATCTCTGGCCGGAAAGAAATCCTGCTTCCCAAAGGCAAGCCATTCGGGTGGGGTCTCCCGATAGATAGCTCCCTCCCGGAGGGCTAATCCTGCAATCCTGTCAAGAGGACTGGCTCCGTTCCCGCGCCAAGTCTCCAGGAGTGCGAGAAAGCTCCTCTCTCCCTCTCCCAGTACACCCACTCCGAGATCCAGATATGCCAGAATCTCCTTGGGCATCACCGCGAATCCAGAGCCTCCGATCACCAACTTGGCAGGGGAAATGTTACGACAGCGGGTGACGACTTCTTTCGCCCAAGGTAAATAGAACTCCAAGTTCGGGAAGGCGCAGTTATCGATATTTCGGAGGCAAAATCCGATCACGTCCGGTGCGAAGTCCGCCACCGTCTGTTCGAGGAACTCGAGGGGATCGCTGCATAGGTTCATATCAAGGAAAACGACCTCGTGGCCGGCACGGCGAGTGGTCTCCGCTATGTAGGCGAGCCCAATCGGCTGGACTGGATAGGGGTGCATCTCGCGGTTTAGGGCGATGAGTAGGAGTTTCATGGTGTGTTATTCCGGTGTGGTCTGTCGGAATCCTCGACGCATCTTGCGAACATTCGCCAGTGTATCGTCTGCAGGCAACTCATCGCGATGGGCCAGGATCCCCCGCTGGAGAGCGGGAATGGTCCCCCAGAGCTTGGCATATTCTGCGTAGTATTTTCTGAGGGGCATCTGCGTAGGTATCACCGCGTGGAGCAGGTCCCAGTAATCGTAATTGTCTACGATGATACGATCCTTGTAGTGCGCATAGCTTTTGGTGCCAGGGTAGGGGGTAAGGATGCAGTAGACGGGGGTATCCAACCTACGATCATCCACGTACTTCTGGAGGACTGCGAAGTCCTCCAGTTCGTACTCCGGGTGTAGCACAAACATGGCCTGGATTTCCACACCGTTCGCCTCGCAGATGGCGATAGCCTCATCATTATCTTGAACCGTTGCCTGTTTATTGTAGTTATCAAGATCCTCGGATCGGCGGGACTCCAACCCGATCAGAACCCGTTTGAGCCCGATGGAGGCCCACTTCTCGAAGACTTTACGGTGCTTACGAATTGAGTCGGAGCGGGCCATGAAGTAGTACTGTTTCTGGATCCCACGTTCTTCGATAAGGTGAGCGATCTCGGCCATTCGGGCGGGCTGGATCAAGGCCTCGTCATCCGTAAAAAAGACGTTCGATTCTTCAATCGTGGCAAGTTCGTCTACGAATGACACGGGGGAGCGGAACAGGTATTTTCCGCCTGTCGGAGGCCACAAGATGCAGAATTCACATCGGTAGGGGCAGCCGTAGGACCCACGAATCGAGGCAATCGGTTTCATCCATTTATCGAAGTAATGCTTGCGCGTGCCTGCAGTGAGCGACCGATCTGGAAAAGGGAAGGCATCCAAGGATGGCCAAGGCCGGGGGGGTGCTCGTCGGAGACCTTTAGGTGTTGGAATGCCCACGCCATTGATGTCTTCGACGCGGGCACCCTGTTCGTAGGCCCGTGCGACCTCGACCATTGTAAAAACCCCCTCGCCGATAATTACTAGATCAATTTCCTCCGCGACAAGGTCATCAGCGGCTAGGTTCGCATGGTATCCACCCACAACGGTTCGCACCTTCGGATCCCGGACTTTGCACTCCCGGCAGAGCCGTTTCACGGTGTTCACATCGACCGTGTAGGCCGTCATGGCGATGAGGTCTGGCTTAAACGATGCCTGGGTCTCGGCGAGGTTACCTCCCAAGCGTAGATCCAGAAGTTGGACGTCGTGCTCCTGTTTCAGGGCTGCTCCCAGATACTCTGCCCACAGGGGTTCCATAATAAAGATGGTATCACCCCCCCAGACGTGTGGGTTTGTAGCGGGTTGGACGATCAAGATACGCATGCTGGATCCATGAGTCTTTTACGGAGAATCTTGCCTGTCGGACAACGTGGGAGGGTGCACCGAAACTCGACGATGCGGGGCACCTTGTAATCAGCTAATCGTTCACGGCAATGGGTGAGAATCTCCTCGACCGTGCCTGCTCCCCTGGGAATGACCACAGCTTTGACCACCTCTTCCCCATATGGATCCTGGATCCCGACTACGACCGCTTCTCGGACGCTGGGATGCTCCATGAGGACAGACTCGATCTCATCGGGATTCACCTTACGGCCAGCCACGTTGATGACGAATGTCTTGCGGCCAGTGAGATACAGACGTCCTTCCGGGTCGAGCCTCCCCAGGTCTCCCATCCTGATCCACCCATCCGGGGCCGGTAATCGTTTTTTCCCCTGTAGCCCGACCGTATACTCGGCCGCTGCTGGACTCTGCACAGCGACCTCCCCCTCAGTACCGGGAGGGAGGAATATTCCAGCCTCATCCAGGGTGGTGATGCTAACCCCGTCCAGCGGGCGGCCTACCGATTCAATTGTACCTGCAACATTCTCGTCCAGATTGATTGCCAGTGCACCGGTCTCGGTACTGCCGTAGAGCTGGCGAAGTGAGATACCGAGCCGGTCTTGCATCTTGATCCAGGTCTCGTGCCGTAGGGCAGAGCCAGCGGTGAAACAAAGGCGAAGAGCGGAGAGGTCGACCGGTTCACGGGTCCGGGTGTCGGCCAGAAGGGAAATGATAAACGGAACGGCCGGAAACAGCGTGATGCGTTCCTGGCTAAGCAGGCGGAGGGTCTCCCGTCGATCGAACCGCTCTTGCAGTACGAGCGTTGCACCGGCATGCAGGGCGGCCAGCAGGCAGTTGCCCAGGCCGTGAGCGTGGGACAGAGGAACAACAGCCAATATGCGATCCGCTGAGGACGTACCTACTGCGGCTGCAAACGCAGCCGCTTCCTTCATGAGATGAGCGTGGGTTCGGATTATCCGCTTCGGCCGGCCCGTTGTGCCCGAGGTGAATTGCTCCACGAGGTTGGTATCTTCAGATGGCACAGGGTTTCTCAGGGGCCTAGTTGCCTCGGCAGCCATGCTGGCGAGGCTTGGTAGCCCCAGATCTTCCGCATCCCTCACAAAGGCGTGGAGTAGTGTTCCGTCCTGCAGCAGGCTTAGGCAGAGATCCGAGAATCGGTTATCCGCCAGCAGAGTCCGGCAGGCTGAGGCTTGAAGAGCCGAACGGATTTCTTCTGCTTTCAATTCGGTGCTGAGGGGAATGGCAATGGCTCCGAGGCGCGCCAGAGCCAGGAAACCGATGACAAAAGAGGGACAGTTCGGGAGCAACAGTGCCACCGGATCCCCTCCCTTGATTTCGCATGTAGCAAGACCGATGGCCACACGGTCTGTCTGCTCTTTCAGTTCGTACCAGGTCAGGGTCTGGGTGGTGGTAATGAGGGCCGGTTGTCCCGGACGCTCTGCGGCCTGGCTCACAAGCAAGTTAGTGAGCATGCCTCTAGGATGCCCTCTGTTCTGCGACCTGTGTTTGGATGTAGCGGGCGATCGTGTTGAAAGTCTGGAAGTGTTCGACTGTCAGGGCGCTGTCGTCGAGGAGGATGTTGAACTCTTCTTCAGCCCCAACAATGAACTCCAGCAGTGCGACCGAGTCGAGTGCGAGCCCTTGCTCCAGCAAGGCGATGTCTGAATGGATATCTTCGGCCTTGATCGGTTGGGTCGTGCATTCCAGAAGGACCTTCTTGAGTCGTTCTTCGATTTGTTTGATTGGTAGTTTCATAACACTTTTCTCTTGAGTATCATTTAAGCTCAGACGGTTCTTGTTCCGTCACCTCTGATTCATGCGCCAACGTCCGGTGGAAGTAGTAAAAATCATAGGCCTCCAGCTGTGAATCAATGAGTGGACCGTAGAGGTTCGGACGTCTGTCCCTGCTTTGACCACACCGCGTGGCACTCGACGGAACACCTTCTGCGTCCGAAGGGGGTGCCAGCAACTCGTTGTCCACCACGCGACTACGGAGCCAGTGGAGTCGATCCAGATCCAGGTCGGCAGGCAGAATGCCG
>JAADJE010000085.1 GCA_013150915.1 Gammaproteobacteria bacterium | reverse complement strand
AAAAATGGTGGCCAGGGACAGAATCGAACTGCCGACACGAGGATTTTCAGTCCACTGCTCTACCGACTGAGCTACCTGGCCACATCGGGAAGAGGGCGGGATTATATGTGCGCAGGCACCGATTGTAAAAGCGGATTTTCAGTTCTCTTCTTTTGGCGGTGTAGCAAATTCCTCGGGTAACTGGGCGCCACCTTCGAAAAAGAATTTCTCCATTTCCTCCTCAAGGAATTTTCGGGCTTCCGGTTTGTGTAATGCGAGCTGATTCTCGTTGATCAGAATGGTCTGGTGTTGCATCCATTGTTGCCAGGCTTCCTGTGAGATATTTTCAAGAATTCTTTGCCCCAGTTCACCGGGGTAGGGGCTGCGTTCAAGACCTTCTGCCTGTTTACCGAGTACTGCACAATTGACCATTTTAGCCATACTATACCTCTGTATTGTGGATGATTTTCTTTATTGGAGCGGCCAGCCCCAGTTCGGCTGGCTTTGCAGGGTTATACCAGATGGCAGGGGCAGTTTCCCCGATTTCAGCCTGGTGATTCCCTTTGACTGTTGCGGGTATCACGGTGAAGTCCAGGTGATAGTGGCTGAAGGTATGGCGTACTACGGGCAGAGGCTGCTCTGTTTCTATGTCAACGGAAAAGTTTTTCATGTGCCATTCAGTCCCCGAGGTCTCTGTTTCAGGTTGAAGTTCAGGCAAACACCATAATCCACCCCAGATTCCACTGGGTGGGCGTTGCGTCAGGTAGATTTCACCCTGCTTGTTTCTTACTAATAAAAAAGTTGTTTCTTTAACCGGCAGAGTTTTCTTCGGGCGTTTCTGCGGGTAAATGCTGACTTCGTTATTTAGAAATGACAGACAAGTGCCTTGCAAGGGGCATTGCCTGCATGCGGCCTTCTGGCGCACACAGACGGTTGCGCCCAGATCCATGATTGCCTGAGTGTAATCGGCAACATTCCTTGATGGTGTATTTTCATCACTGAGTTGCCAGAGTTTTTTCTCGGTTTCACGCTGCCCAGGCCAGCCGTCAATACGGTAATAACGCGACAGCACCCGCTTTACATTGCCGTCCAGAATTGGGTGGCGTTGCCCCAGGCTTTGTGCCAGGATGGCCCCGGCAGTGGATTTCCCTATACCCGGCAGTGCAATTAATTCGTCAATCTCCTCAGGGAACTTGCCGCAATATTGATCAGCAATGATTTTGGCTGTCCTGTGCAGGTTTCGGGCTCGTGCATAATAGCCGAGACCGCTCCAGTGGTGTAGCACACGATCCAGTTCTGCGCCGGCCAAATTCTGGATATTGGGAAATCGGCGTATAAACTGATTAAAATAGGGAATTACGGTAGCCACCTGGGTTTGCTGCAGCATAATTTCGGAAACCCAGATCGGATAGGGGGTATTGTGGCCCTGCCAGGGGAGGTCATGGCGACCATGTTGTCTATACCAGGCAATCAGTTTGTCTGCAAAACTCATGTGTTTGAAAAGAGAGGGTTGAGACAGGTTACTCTTCCTGAGAGACAGGAAAGCGAGTCGTCAGCAGATAACGAACGTCTTCATCAAAACGCGGGGCATTCATCAGGATAAAATTTGCAACGTCGTTTTCAGTTATTTCAGGTTCATCGACCACGGCTTCCAGCATATCCAGGATACTGTCCACATCGTCAATTTCATAACGTTTTTCGAGTTTTCCAATTTTTTTCAAGGTTATTCTAACGCGTAAGTTCGCATCTTCAGCTTTATTCATTAATTCCTGCTGGTCTACTTTTTTCTGCTGTTCGTGTGAATCAAGGATTGAGGCAACACTCTGGTATTTCATGATAACTGGCATGGCCGGCAGATCAATATAGGCTTCCAGCCAGTCTTTACGCGTGGTGGTGAAATTTTCGATATCATCGTTTATGTACTTAACGAGTTTTGGCTGGTCTACAATGTTACTTACGTAGCGGTGTATTTCATTATCAACCTGCACTTCACCGTTGATAATCTGTTTTAGAATCAGGGCGATCCATTTGGATTTTGTTTCATGGCTAATGGCTTCAAACTGCTTCCAGTTATGATTGCCTTTACTGCTATTGAGAAAATCTTCGATACTTTCTATGTGAGCAACCTCCATTCCTTCGATGGAACTATCGCCCGTTGTGGAGTTGTCAGAAAAAAGCATGTGGTAGGTGACCCATTTCCCTATGGAACTGGTCATCATGCCCTCATCGCCATACAGCAATTCTTTTGACAGCTCTACCAGGCAGTCCCTGAGATCTCTATTAAGTTCATCCTTGGGGTCGAAAAACATTACATTCTCATTTGTTTGATAATCATTTATCCGATGTACGCGCAGATTATAGCAAAAAGTATCATGTGTTGGATTCAAAGTTGAATCCAGGGGTGGCCCTAAAGGTTAGTTTCTGCATACTCTGCAAGTAATGAGCGGGGAACCCCCTGTAGCTGGATATTCCCACCGTGGCGGAAACCCTTGAAACGCTCGGTCAGGTAGGTGAGTCCTGAACTTGTTGCGCTGAGATAGGGTGTATCGATCTGGGATAAATTACCAAGGCAGATAACTTTTGAGCCATTGCCCGCGCGGGTGACAATGGTTTTAATCTGGTGAGGTGTCAGGTTCTGCGATTCATCGATAAGTATCAGGCTGTGCTGGAAGCTACGTCCCCGTATGTAATTAAGTGATTTGAAATACAAAGGTACTTTTTTAAGAATGTAATCGATACTTCCTTCAGCATCTTCATCATCACAATGCAAAGCTTCCAGGTTATCAGTAATAGCGCCAAGCCAGGGTTCCATTTTTTCTTCCTCAGTTCCGGGCAGGAAGCCAATATCTTCATCCAGTCCCTGAGTACTTCGGGTAACGATAATACGACGGTATAGCTTGCATACTACGGTCATTTCGATGGCAGCAGCGAGTGCCAGTATGGTTTTTCCTGATCCTGCAGAGCCGGTCAGGCTTACGAGATGTACCTCAGGGTCAAGCAGCAGATTCAATGCCATCGCCTGGTAGGTGTCTCTCGGGCGCAGCCCCCATGCCTCCTGCTGTAGAAAGCGGGTGTGCTCCATATGTAGAAGTGTAACCGTGTCATTCGACACTTCGATGGCGCGTGCAATCATTCCTTGTTCATCGATGATAAAAGTATTCGGATATATTTTCTCTAAGGATTTTGTTTTTGTAATTTTGTGCAAGGTACGGCCGGATTGCTGTTCAGTTTCAACATGTTCTATGTGATCCCAGAAACTGCCCTCAAATTCAAGGTAGCCTGTATTGAGCAGGTCGATGTCAGAGACCAACTGGTCATTGTGATAGTCCTCCGATTCTATGCCACAGCCGCGTGCCTTAAGTCGCATATTGATGTCTTTGGTGACCAATACGGTGCGCTGATTGGGTCTGTTCTTTTTTAGCAGACAGATACCATTAATAATTTTATTGTCATTAAGATGTGTTGGGAGTATCGCAAGGTTATCCGGCGTATGTGTCATCAATATAGACAGGGAACCATGGACGGAGCCTTTGTCACCGCGCCGAATGGGGGTGCCCTTTTCGACTTCATCAGGCGATGCACGGCCAAGGATTTCATCTATCCCGCGTATAGCCTGGCGGCAGTCTGCGGCGATTGCCTGGCGACTGCTCTTCAGTTTATCCAGTTCTTCCAGTACGGTCATCGGGATGATGACATGGTGTTCTTCAAATTCGAGTATGGCGGCGGGATCGTGTATCAATACATTGGTATCGAGGATGTAAAGGATTGCTTGTTCTGAGGGTTCTGTGGAAACGTGCTGAATATTTTCCATTAAGGGAGTCTCTGATTGATTATGTTATGTCTCTGTGTTGAAACTGAAGCTTTTTACCAGATTCTGGCACATTTTCAACGTTTCGCCCCGATTGTACATCAGCCAATGAGGCAGAGATATGACAGAATCAATCAGAGGTTCCTTAGGAGTAGTGTGGAGCGGGTGATGGGAATCGAACCCACGTCTTTAGCTTGGGAAGCTAAGGTAATGCCATTATACGACACCCGCCGTCTTGAGTATTGTAACCGAAAAAAGGCATCTCTCTCATCTTCTGTAATTCATTGGGGCGCTTCCCCGAAAATACATTCATCGTAGATTATGAAATCTAGAAAATGATCTGCCCTGTCAAGATCGCTGGTGAAGAGAACCTGACCATCAGGTTGTTTTATGGACGAGAACGACCCGCCTATGCCAATGCTGTAAATCTGTTTATGGGCATAACCCTCTGTTTTACAGGGCTTCATGCCCTTCATATATCTCATCAATTATTTTTTCGTAGTGCTGCAGGATAACATTCCGCTTCAGCTTCAATGTTGGCGTCAGGAATTCGTTTTCAACCGACCATGGCTCATCGATAACGGCGATGCCGAAAACCTGTGCGTAACCCGGGAAATCATGCAGCAGGGGGAAGATGTGTTGCAGTAGATATTCTTTTGATTCAGTTGAATTGACATCCTTACCCGATAATTCTTTTCGTTTGTTCAGTAAGCTTTTATGCTGTTCTTTATTCAGTACGACCAGTGCAGAGAGAAATGGATGACCTTCACCAATAACCATGACTTGTTCAAACAGACTATCGGTGGCGATGGCCATTTCTATATCAGCAGGCGGGACTTTCTCGCCCGTATTGAGCACAATAATTTCTTTTAAGCGGCCGGTAATGGTGATGTGGCCATCATCGTCAATTTTTGCCTTGTCGCCGGTGCGTAACCAGCCATCGGTATCAATGGTCTGGTAGGTGGCGGTATGGTTATTCCAGTACCCCATCATTACCCCTGGTGATTTCACCTGCAGCTCATCATCCTCACCAATTCTTACTTCAACATCACGTATTGCGGTGCCGACTGTTTCAGGTCTATTGTCTTCCAGGGTGTTGACCGATATCACCGGGCTGGTTTCAGTTAGGCCATACCCCTGTTGTATATTTATCCCAAGCGCAATGAAGGTTTGTGCAATAGGAAATGAAAGGGGGGCACCGCCCGAGATGGCAAACCGCAGATGGCCGCCGAATATCTGTTGCACACGCGAGCAGAAGAGTTTTTCATATAATGGCCAGGTTAACTTCCAGGCACTGCTACGGCGGCGCCCCTGAAGATATTCAAAACGTTTCCAGCCGGTGTTAACCGTGGCCTTGAACAACCAGCGTATTGGTGTGGGTTTCGTATTCAGGTCATCATGAATTTTCATGTAGATGCGCTCGAAGATTCGCGGCACAGAAATCATGATAGTCGGCTTGATGGTTTTCAGGTCTTCGCCCAGTTCCGGGATTGATCGGTTAAAGGCAACGCTTGCCCCTGCCATCATAGACAGGATGAAACCCGTACTTCGCTCAAGGGTATGTGACAGGGGGAGAAATGAAAGCGCAAGGTCACTTGGGTAGACCATTATATGTTGCAGCCCGGCCCAGGCATTCCAGAGTAAGTTGTAGTGGCTGAGCATAACGCCTTTTGGTCGCCCGGTTGTCCCCGACGTGTAGACGATGGTTGCCAGGCTGTCAGCCTCCCCGGAAGCGTCATGGATGGTGCCGCTGTCCGGTAGCCAGTCAGCCACCCACTTGACGCGTTCATCATTTCCGTCAGTTGAATGAGAGGTTGAACGAGAGAGGCATAGAACAGTTTGAATCTCAGGTAGTTTCTTTTTGGTGTTTATCAGTTTTTCCCATTTTCGAAATTTTTCAATCAGAAGGACGCGCGCACCTGAATCTTCAAGGATATAAGCCATGTTACCCGGCCGGTCATTGGGATAAAGTGAGACAGTCACCAGGCCCAGGCTTTGTGCTGCCAATTCATAGGCTATCCAGTCAATACAGTTGCGCATACAGATGGCGACCCGGTCACCGGCTTTCAGGTTTTCATTGCGAAGTCCGGCATGCCAGCAGGCAATCAGCTCATTCAGTTCACGCCAGTTGGTATCCTGCCAGGCTTCTGCTTCTTCATCGAACTGTCGATAGGCGCAATGTTCCGGGCTGCGTAGCCGCCGTTCCCGCATTAATCCATATATAGATTTCGCTGTATCAGGATGAATGACATCGCTGCCATCGGTGTCAGTTGATGGTTCAGATTGCCGGCTATCGGTGGCGGACATCTGTAAGTGTCTCTCTTGTTTTGTTTTTATTCACCTGTCAGCAATGACTCCCATCCGGCATCCGGTGCGAAACGTTCACCGTGTTGACGAGACAACTGCTGTAGTTTGTTGTGAGTGGTCTTTGCGCCTATTTCTTTAATATAGCGCATTGGACCACCACGAAACGGCGCGAAGCCGGTACCAAAAATTACCCCTGCGTCGAGTAAATCTGCATCCTCTACGATACCCTCTCGAAGACAGGCAATGGATTCGTTCAGCAGGCGCAGTATCAGTCTGTCTGTGAGCTCAGTAGAGGGTGTTTTTTCATTGTCATCAGGGTTGACGATTTTGCCTTTGTTCCACCGGTAAAAGCCAGTGCCGGTTTTTTTCCCAAGCTTGCCGGCATCTACTTTGTCAATTAGATGCTGAGGGATGGATCCATCCAGTTTTTCCGACAGGTTTTTCGCAACGGAAAGACAGATATCCAGGCCGACGGTATCGGCGAGGGTGATTGGCCCCATCGGCATGCCGAAATCGGTTGCTGCTTTGTCGATATTTGTCAGAGACACACCTTCTTCAACCAGTATCATAGCTTCCATCAGGTAAGGCATAAGGATACGATTGACCAGAAAACCGGGAGAACTTTTTACGGGGAGTGGCAGCTTCCCCAGGCGATGGGCAAAGCAAGCTGCCTGTGAAGCCACGGAGGCAGCAGTCTGTTTGCCGTTGACGATCTCGACCAGAGGCATTTGTGCGACGGGGTTGAAAAAATGCAGGCCGACGAGTCGCTGCGGTGCAGACATCACTGTATCCAACTCTTCCAGCATCAAACTTGAGGTATTGCTTGCCAGCAGTGCGTGGGCCTGTAGTGAGGGTTCTACAGATTTCAGTAAGTCATGTTTGGCCTCCATGTTTTCATAGATGGCCTCAATAACGACGTCGGCTTTCTCCAGTCCGTGACCGTCCGGATCAGCAATAATATTATCCAGTGCTGAAGTCACGCGGTGCGTTAACCTGAGACGTTTTTTATACAGCTTACCGGCGCGCTGAAACGTATTGGCAATGGCTTCCTTACGTGTTTCCTGCAAAGTGACTGTTAAATCCCGCGAGGCGCACCAGGCAGCGATGTCTCCGCCCATGATACCTCCGCCTATGACATGGACATGCTGGAAGGCCTCTTCGTCTATCGCAGGATCCTTGCCAAATGACTTGAGGCGATCCTGTAGCAAGAAGACACGCACAAGATTACGCGAGGTCGGTGTCATCATAAGATGACTGACTGATGTGACTTCGGCATTCAGCATGGCCCGCTTATTGCTGCCATGAGACTGCCAGAGATCTATCAATGCGTAGGGTGCCGGGTAGTGTTCTTTTCGGGCCTTCTTGCTGACCTGCTTGCGCAAATAACGTGCCAGCAGTGGTCTGACAAGGGGGTGTGAAGCCAATCGCAAATACCATTTTGCCTGGTGTTTTTTTGGCCTGGTACTGATGAAATGGCGAGCGGCAGATTCCATTTGACGTAGTGGAACGACAGCATCTACCAGACCCATGCGTCGGGCAGGGGAGGCGAAGACAGTGCGGCCACTCAGCATAATATCCATTGCAGCCGGTGCGCCCAGCAATGGGATAGAACGTGCAACACCGCCGAAACCCGGATGTATGCCCAGTTTTATTTCAGGCAGACCGAGACGTGCATCGGTATCGGCGACCCGATAATCACAGGCCAGCGCAAGCTCTGTGCCGCCACCCATACAGACGCCATTGATCAGTGCCAGTGTTGGGCAGTGTAGGCTTTCGATCATGCCCATGATGTGTTGGCCACGGCGGATCAAGGCCATGGTTTTAGCGGCATCTTCCAGTGCCGTGAATTCCTTTATATCGGCACCATAAATGAAACCCTTCTTTTTTCCAGAGCGTATGACCAGTCCTGTAGGCGGTTGTTTATGCAGCTTCTCAAGGATAGCCTTCAGTTCATCCAGTACGGCATGTGAGAGTGAGTTTGCGCCGGCATCTACCCGATCGAGAGAGAGCCATGTGATGTTGTCCGCATCGGTCTCGGTGTGCCAGTGCAGAGGCTGGTTTTTGTCCTTCTTTTCAGTCATTAGTTCGCTCCACCAGCAATGCACCCCCCTGTCCGCCTCCGATACAAAGCGAGGCAATGCCACGTCTGCTATTAGTGCGCTTGAGTACCTCAAGCAGGTGCAGTGTGATGCGGGCACCACTGGCCCCCACCGGGTGACCAATACTGACGCTACCCCCATCAATATTCAGTCTGGATTCATCCAGTTCTCCAAAAGCCGTACGAAGGTGAAGGTGTTGTCTGCAATATTTACTGTCGGCCCAGGCACGTTTACAGGCAATTACCTGTGCCGCAAAGGCCTCATTGATTTCCCAGTAATCGATATCATCTATCTTCAGCCGCTGCCGTTTCAACAATGGTGTCATTGCATGTACCGGCCCCAGACCCATGATCGCGGGGTCGAGCGCCGCCCATTCACTGTCACACAGATGGCCGAGCACCGGGAGTTTATGTTGGTTGACGGCTTTTTCGCTGGCCAGCATCAGCAGGGCACAGCCATCGGTAATCTGGGCACTGTTGCCTGCGGTGATCTTACCGTATTTGCGATCAAACACTGGTTTCAATTTAGCCAGCGATTCCATCGTACTTTCGCGGCGCAGTCCGTCATCATTTTCATAGAACTTACCTGCTCGGTCATAGACTGTAACCAGCTCTTCAAGATGCTTATTATCCTGGGCATCGGCAAGTCTTTGATGACTGGCGAGAGCATAGTGATCAATCTCTCTGCGTTTTAGATCAAACTGATAAACCAGGTTTTCTGCAGTCTGTCCCATCGACAGATTTACCACTGGATCATGCAGGCCGCAGATCAGGCCGATGACGGGTTTAAGGTATGCAGGGCGCAGGCGGCTCAGTGCAGCAATCTTTTTTAATGGTGTGCGAGCCCGGCCAAATTCGGCCAGCCAGATTATCATTTGCTCATTCAGCAGAATAGGCGCATGGCTCATCACTTCAACACCACCGGCCAGAATCAGGTTGGCATCGCCCTGGGCAATGTTGCGCGCTGCGGAGTCCAGCGCCTGCATCCCCGAGGCGCAATTTCGTTGCACTGTCCAGGCGGGAGTTTCATTGCTACAACCCAGTCGTAAAGCGATGATACGGGCAATATTGACTTCATTCGGCCCGGGCATAACGCAACCGACTATCACTTCGTCGATCGCATCAGCAGAAAATGGCAGTCGATTAAGCAGAGGTTTTCCTGTTTCTACTGCCAGGTCCGCCGCATTAAATGGCCCGGGCGTACCACGGGCTTTCAGAAACGGACTGCGCGTTCCGTCAACGATGTAGACTGGTCTGCCTTTGATCATGATGATTTAAACTCAGTGTTCAGTGCTCAGTGTTCAGTATTCAGTGTTCAGTATTCAGCTTTCGGTGTTAGGTGTTCGGTTTTGATTTTACTGAACACCGAAAACTGAACACTGAACACTGTTTTAACTCTTCTTTTTACGCGTTGCTTTCTTCTTTACCCGTTTAACCTTCTTCTTACCTCGAGCATTCTCAAGTGCCCCTTTCGCTGGTTCGAACGAATCCACCTGAATGCATTCGCGCCTTGCTGCCCAGGCATTGAGTAGCTGATCGCCTTCCTCAGTGGTAATGATTTCCTGTTCGATGCCGGCGTTTATTTTATCGGTATCCGTGGCTATGTCGCTAAGCTGACCACGTAGAGCCTTCTGTAACCGCTTGTCTATGTCAGCGGTATTGACTAACTGGTGCAGAGCATCTTCAAGCCGAGCTGTCGTTTCCTGTGGATCCTTGCTGATGAAAATACCCGCGATCAAGCGGTCTCGGGCATCAGAGGGTTCCTGCAGTAGACGGGCAACACGGTGGTTAAGTCTGTCATTCGGCAGTTGGAAACGCCGGCCCAACGGGAAGGTGAGGAGTTTCAGAATCCAGCCAACCGCCCTAACCGGAAGGTTGCGATAAAGCGCCAGCAGTGCTTCCTGCACCTGGTACAGGCAATACTGGCTGGCCCAGTCTACTAGCACCCTGTCTGCTTTTTTTTCACCACTGTCCAGAAAATGTTTCAATACGGCAGAACCAAGATAGAGATGGCTCAGGGCATCTGCCAGTCGACCGGATAAGGCCTCACGCCGTTTCAGGCTACCACCAAGAAGCATCGCTGTTGTGTCAGCAGCGACAGCGAAATAGGTGCTCATCCTGGAAATTTGCTGATAATAGCGGCGGGCGGAACTGTCGGGTGCGACAATTATCCATGCATCCGTAATCGTTAGCACCAGGCTACGAGCTACATTACTGATAGACCAGCCTAGGTGACCAAATAATGCCTCATCGAAATCTTTACTGCTTTGTGGGTTGCCCTTATCCTGTGCGGCATGCATTTCTTTTAACAGATACGGGTGACAGCGTACGGCACCCTGGCCGAATACAATCATCGTGCGTGTCAGAATGTTCGCCCCTTCAACCGTGATCCCTACTGGAATAGCCTGGTAGGCATTTCCCAACAGATTGCGTGGACCCAGGGAAATACCGCTGCCGCCCTGTACGTCCATGGCATGATTGAGTGTCTTGCGCATCATCTCAGTCAGGTTGTACTTCGCGATTGCGGATAGCACCGAGGGTTTTTCGCCCATATCAACGGCGACACAGGTGAGGCGGCGGGTTGCCTCCATGATATAGGTATAGCCGGCAATTTTGCAAAGGGCCTCTTCGACACCTTCGAAATGACCAATGGGTATTCGGAACTGATGGCGGATGCGTGAGTAGGCGCCAGTGGTTGCTGACACTAACTTGCCGGCCCCGGCACTGAGAGCAGGCAGGGAAATCGAGCGTCCGACTGCCAGACGTTCCATCAACATACGCCAGCCCTGCCCAATTCCGCTCTCACCCCCAATGATCCAGTCTATAGGGATAAAGACATCCTTGCCTGAGTTGGGGCCGTTCTGAAAGGGGGTGTTTAATGGGTTATGCCGGCTACCAATAGTGATGCCTTTGGTGTCTGTTGGGATCAGGGCAAGGGTAATCCCTCGCGAGTCATCGTCGCCAATTAGATGGTCAGGGTCGTAGAGTTTGAATGCAAGGCCGAGCACTGTGGCAACCGGGCCCAGGGTGATGTAACGTTTGTTCCAGTTCAAACGAATACCCAGCACATCCTTTTTCCCGCCATATTCCCCGTGACAGACTATTCCAAAGTCAGTCATGGCACCGGCATCAGAACCGGCCTCAGGTGCCGTCAATGCGAAGCAGGGTATCTCATCACCGACTGCCAGACGGGGCAGATAATAGTCTTTCTGTTCATCGGTACCGTATTGCAGCAAAAGTTCGGCGGGGCCCAGTGAATTAGGAACCATCGTTGTTACTGCAGCAGTGATGCTGCGACTGGAGATTTTGGCGATGACGCAGGAGTGGCCGTAGGCGGTAAATTCAAGACCGCCGTAGTGTTTGGGAATGATCATACCGAAAAAACGCTGTTTGCGCAGATAGCTCCAGACCTTGGCCGGCAGGTCGTTATGTTTATTGGTGATTTCCCAGTCATCGATCAGTGCACACAGCTTCTCAACAGGGCCATCAAGAAAGGCCTGTTCGTCAGCGTTGAGGCGTGCAGGCGGAGTCGATTGCAATCGCCTCCAGTTGGGGTTGCCTGAAAATAGTTCGACGTCCCACCAGACTGTCCCCGCTTCCAGAGCAATCCGTTCAGTTTCGGACATTTCCGGTAACAGTTTTCGAAACAGCGCAAGTAATTTATTGCTGATTAATGAACGGCGCAGGTCATGTAAGAATAAAGGCGAGGCTATGATGGCCAGAAGCAGCAGGTCAAGCAGAGCGGCAGGTGTGCTGAGTGCGCCAAAAAACGATAAAAAGAGTATCCATAGTGCCAGAACAGGTGCCCATATCCGGGCCGGAGAACAAAAGTATGCCAGCGCCAGGATTAAGGCTATAGAAGTTAACCACCACAACATGCGGACCTCCTTTTTATTTATTGTTCATTCTATACCCTTCAGCAGCAAAATATGCAAATTGTTCGGTGGTTCAGTTCTATATCTTTGCATCTTGACGACATCGTGATAGAAATTTCCATTTTTTGACTTCCTGACCTGGAACTTCAGCTTTCCTTCTTCTCTTTCCAGGGCATTTTGCTGTAACTTGCCTTGTCATCAAAGCTTTGCAGTGGGAATTTCAGGATATCGAACCAGGGTGAGATATCAAAGTCTAACGGTGAAAATAGACGTGAGTTTCGCTGGGTAAGTTCTTTATAGCCGAAGTCGTTTTCCTGCAAAACGGGCAATATTGGATAACTGACATTCTGGAAGGCCTGGGCAATCAGGGTGGAGCATACGGTTCGTGTTTCCGGTCCGGCGTTATGGTGGAACAGGGTAGAGCGCCAGCGCCTGGGCAGGACACCATAGGGAAACATAAACCTTGCCAGGTCGATGACCTGTCGAAGATCATAATCCATCCCCAGTTTTTCTATAACATAGGAAATGACCAGGCGGCGGTCTTCCAGTGAAATGGTAGAGGGCCGGCACAGGCGGATACGATAGGGGCGGTATTTTTCCAGTGGTGTGAGTAGGGTGCCCTTACCGAGGATCGCTTCAATAAGCAAGGGGGTGTCATCCCTGCCCTCGAAATATGCACTGGTACGTTTACGTAAACTGGGAGTTTCCATATCACGAATACGCCCAACGAATATTGCGGCATGTGACCAGGGGCTCTGGGTGACGGTTTTGATGATCCGGCTGATCTGACTTTGGCCTTCCACCAGCAGGACATCGCCGACCTTTATTTCATCTTTCAGCCGATCGAAATCACTCAGATGATCGGCCGGGCATTTCGACTCATGACTTAACCAGCTGATCAATTTATTACGTGTCCAGTTGCTGATGCCCATTCTCGATTCCTCACTTATATTCTATCTTTTTTTCTTGCCCGATAGACGGGTTTAGGCCATTTGAGCTGTTGTGTGTGGAAATCAGTTTAAGGTTCAACGTTCAAAAGGGAAAGATCAAAATCTAAATAATTAATAATCAGTAAGCGTAGGGGACGCAAAAGGGAGAAGAGATTATGGTGTTAACCCGTAAAACTCACGGGGATCGATCCCTCAAAGCCCTGCATAAAATAATATCAATCTCAGCACACTTCCTTATCTGATGCCGGGAGTGATAGCGGCGATCCTACGGTGCTAGAATGGGTGTTCAAAACATAGACAGGCTTATATATGTGACAGAGAAGGAACGAAAAAATAATAATAATCGGCAACGAAAGGTACGCAGCTATATTCGGCGGGAAGGGCGGTTCACACCTGCACAACGGTCTGCATTTAAGTTGTTGTGGCCCCTATACGGCATAGATGATGTGTCTGGTGACTGGGATTTCGTCGAAATATTTGGCCGAAAGTCGAGGGTTTTTATTGAGTTGGGTTTCGGTGATGGTCGAGCGTTAAAGACACTTGCGGCACGTCATCCAGGCAATGATTATATTGGTATTGAAGTTCACCGCCCGGGTGTCGGGCGAGTGATGCATGAGATACATGACGCTGGACTGAAAAATGTTCGGGTAATTTGTGAAGACGGTGATGAAATATTACAGAAAAATATACTGCAGGATAGTTTGGCGGGGATTTCGATATTTTTTCCAGACCCATGGCATAAAAGAAAGCATAATAAACGCCGTTTGATAAAGGCTGATTTTGTCCATATGGCAGCATCAAGGTTGCAGTCAGGTGGGAAGCTTCATCTGGCAACTGACTGGGAAGAGTATGCGTTGCAGATGCTGGAAATCCTATCATCGGAACCTTTATTAGAGAATAGCGGTGAAGAAAATGCTTTTACTGAGCGACCTGACAGCCGGCCCTTGACGAAATACGAACAAAGAGGACTGCGTCTCGGTCACGGTGTTTGGGATCTGGTTTTCAGGCGTGTGTAATACTCAGGCTTTGAGTACGTCAACACCATTACTGGTCGCCATCAAAAACACATCAGCCCCTCGCCTTGCAAACAGGCCATTCGTGACCACCCCTGTAATGAGGTCAAGTTTTGTTTCCAGGTCTACCGGATCGATGATACCCATATTATTAATATCGAGAATAACATTGCCATTATCGGTGGTAAAACCTTCTCGCAAAACAGGTTGTCCACCCAGCTTGACGATTTCACGAGCGACATAACTGCGTGCCATTGGAATAACCTCGACAGGCAAGGGGAAATTGCCGAGTACGTCGACCAACTTTGAATCATCGGCGATACAGACAAATTTTTCACTTGCAGCCGCGACAATTTTTTCACGTGTCAATGCGCCGCCGCCGCCCTTGATTAAATGGAGGTAACGTGTGGTTTCGTCTGCGCCATCTACATACAATTGAAGTTCGCCTGCACTATTCAGATCCATCACAGGTATGCCATGCCCCCGCAATCGTGCGGCCGAGGCTTCGGAGCTTGCGACGGTAGCCTCCAGCTTACCTTTTATTCTAGCCAGGCCATCAATAAAATAATTTGCTGTAGATCCAGTGCCGACACCCACTATCATGCCGGATTCGACATATTCCAGCGCGGCTTCAGCTGAGGACTTTTTCAATTCATCCTGAGTCATTCAGGTTCTCCTAATTTCTGATACTATCTGTGTAGGGGTTCTCAAATTAATGCATAATTCATGGATAATTATAATAGAGGTACCCATATCAGGTAAATTATTAAAGCGGAGCAGATTAGCCCATTGCAGGGTGACGGAAAAGAAAAACCATGAATTCTAAACAAAAGAAACGGATGAGTGTGCCGGAAAGGTATCTGCGCAGGATACTGACCGCACAGATTTATGATGTGGCGAGGGAGACACCACTGGAAGTTGCTGAGACCCTCAGTGAGCGACTGCAGAACCAGATTTTTTTGAAACGTGAAGATCTACAGACAGTCTTTTCATTTAAGTTACGGGGTGCCTACAACAAGATGGCAAACCTTACGCAAGCAGAATTGAAAAATGGAGTGGTTGCTGCTTCTGCTGGGAACCATGCACAAGGGGTCGCCCTGGCCGCGCGCAAGCTGGGCATCAAGGCAACTATTTTCATGCCGGATACGACGCCGAGGATTAAGGTCAATGCGGTCCGTGGATACGGAGCCACTACAAAACTGACCGGTGACAGCTATGATGATGCCTATCAGGCTGCAGTACACTATTGCAAGGATAAAGGAGGCGCGTTTATTCACCCCTATGATGACCCGTATGTGATAGCGGGTCAGGGAACCATCGGTTTTGAAATCCTCAAGCAGCATAAATCACTGCCCGATATGATATTTGTGCCAGTGGGCGGCGGCGGGTTGCGGGCATCGCCGTCTACGTCAAAATGCTATCCCCTGATATAAAGATTATCGGTGTTGAGCCGGAGGATGCGGATGCAATGAAGCGGTCACTGGAGGCAGGCCGCCGTGTGAAATTGAAAGAAGTCGGGATATTTGCGGACGGTGTGGCGGTTAAACAGGTTGGTAAGGAAACATTCAGACTGGCACGAAATTTTGTTGATGAAGTCATCACAGTAAGTACAGATCAGATATGCGCCGCTATCAAGGATATCTTTGAGGATACCCGCTCGATCACTGAACCCGCCGGTGCGTTGGCCGTAGCGGGGATAAAAAAATATGTTGCTGAGCATACTTTAACAGGCCTTGACCTGGTGGCGGTGACATCGGGTGCCAATATGAATTTTGACCGACTGCGTCATGTTGCAGAGCGTGCCGAGATCGGTGAACGCCGGGAAGGGATTCTTGCTGTTACTATTCCAGAACGTCCGGGTAGTTTTCGAGCCTTCTGTTCTATACTCGGCAGGCGCGGCATCACCGAATTTAACTACCGTTATAGTAGTGAGGATAAAGCCCATGTTTTTGTTGGCCTGCAGGTGCAGGATCCGGAAGAACTGGTCGATCTCCTGGAAAAGCTACGTAGAAAAAACTACGAGGCGATTGACATGAGTGATAATGAGATGGCAAAAATGCATATGCGCCATCTTGTTGGTGGTCATGCTGGCCATGCTAATAACGAGCGGTTATTCCGTTTCCGTTTTCCGGAACGTCCTGGTGCCTTGCTGGGTTTTCTGAGTAAAATGGGTAAAACCTGGAACATCAGTTTGTTTCACTATCGCAATCATGGTGATGATTTTGGCCGCGTACTGGTTGGTATGCAGGTGCCGCCTGATGAGAAAAAGGCATTTCGGGTCTTCCTTAAGGAGCTTGGGTATTCTTATGTTGAAGAGACGGATAATCCGGCTTACAAATTATTTCTAGGGTAAATTGATAATATGAACAGAGACATAAACCAGGGGGCAAATAATGACGCAAACTAAAGTACTGCTTGACGAATCAGAAATACCTACACATTGGTACAACGTCGTTAGTGATTTCCCGAACCCACCAGCACCCCCGCTGGGGCCGGATGGACAGCCCATCGGGCCGGAGGCACTGGCACCCCTATTCCCAATGGCATTGATTGAGCAGGAGGTCTCTGTGGAACGCTGGATCAAAATTCCTGAAGAGGTGCGTGAGATCTATCAGATGTGGCGCCCTTCTCCTCTGTACAGGGCGCACAGACTGGAAAAGGCACTCGGCACACCTGCAAAGATTTTCTACAAATACGAAGGTATCAGCCCTGCAGGGTCGCACAAGCCGAATACCGCAGTGGCGCAGGCCTACTATAACAGACAGTCAGGCATTAACAAATTGACCACCGAGACCGGGGCCGGCCAATGGGGATGCGCACTGGCACTTGCAGGGCAGATGTTCGGTATTAGCGTGCGCGTTTTCATGGTCAAAGTCAGTTATGATCAGAAACCCTTTCGTCGCTCCATGATGCAGACCTGGGGCGCAGATGTGTTCGCAAGCCCGACGGATATTACCAATGCCGGGCGCAGTATACTGGCCGATGATCCCGACTCGCCGGGTTCACTGGGAATAGCCATATCAGAGGCGGTAGAAGAGGCGGCATCCCGTGACGACACCAACTATGCCCTGGGTTCTGTCCTCAACCATGTATTGCTTCACCAGACAGTCATCGGCCAGGAAGCGCAAAAGCAGTTTGCAAAGATTGGTGAATACCCAGATATGATCTTTGCACCCTGTGGCGGTGGGTCAAACTTTGGCGGTGTTGCCTTCCCGTTTTTCGCCGATAATGCGGCCGGTAAAAATGTACGGCTGGTCGCTGTCGAACCCTCATCCTGCCCGACTCTAACGCGTGGACACTATGCCTATGATTTTGGTGATACGTTGGGTATGACACCGCTACTATTACAGTACACGCTGGGCCATGATTTTATCCCACCGAGTATTCATGCTGGCGGGCTACGCTATCACGGCGATTCCGCCCTGGTATCTCAAATGTATAAAGAAGGTTTGATCGAGGCCGTAGCCGTACCGCAGATCGCCACTTTTGAAGCCGGTATAACATTCGCTCGCGCTGAAGGAATTATCCCGGCTCCTGAATCAAATCATGCAATCCGGGCCGTTATTGATGAGGCCCTGCGTTGCAAGGAAAGTGCAGAAGAAAAAACCCTGTTCTTCAACCTCTCAGGCCACGGTCATTTTGATATGGCTTCCTATGACATGTACTTTTCCGGTGAATTGGTCGATTATGAATACCCTGAAGTGGAGATTGAAAGGGCACTGCATAACTTGCCGAAGGTGGCGGCAGGTTAAAGGGAGAGGAAAGGTAAAAGGGGAAATGCTAAAAATCAAAGCGGGCATTGTTGTGCCATCCAGATTTAAAACAGTATTAGTTAATCTCCAGTAACTCCACTTCAAAAACCAATGTTGCGTTCGGTGGAATAACGCCACCCGCACCTTGTGCGCCATAACCAAGATTTGCCGGGATAGTGAGTTTACGTGTACCACCGATTTTCATGCCAACAACGCCTTCATCCCAGCCACGTATTACATTACCCGCGCCGAGTTTGAAACGAAATGGGTCGTTACGGTCCTTGCTGGAATCGAATTTATTTCCGTCTGTTAACCAGCCGGTATAATGGACAGCGACTAATTGACCTGCCTCGGCCGTATCGCCATTGCCTTCAGCGATATCTTCGTATTTGAGACCAGAATCTGTAATTTTTGCCGACATAATGTTATTTCCTGATTATAAAATTATCCTGTACAAAACTTATCTTCGGGTGTGACCAGCCGCAGAAGCAAGTTCTGGCGGGTATATTAGCATATCTCGAAAGTAGGGCTGTTACTCCTCTACAGAGTACGTACAATGCCCCGCCCATATTTTATCAGCATCCAGTAATATCTAGTGTTATCCAAACTAAACTCACAACAGCGTAAGGGCGTTCGTCACATCTCACGCCCACTGTTGGTGCCCGCGGCCTGACAATTTCTACTTTTCATTTTGAACTTTTTACTGCTTCACCTCACTTATCGCTTGTGGTGGTCTGGTAATGGTTGTTGCAGTAACAGAATATCCTCTGCCATTTCTATTGATTTGCAGGGTTACTTTTTGACCGGGTTGTTTGCCTGAAATTACGGCCAGTGCGTCCTGGCCGCTTTTGACTTTTTTACCGTCAATGCCGGCGATGATGTCACCCGGTTCCAGACCAGCTTTATGGGCGGGTCCGTTGCGAACGATTGCTGTAATGATGATGCCTTCAGTGGTTTTCAACTGCAGAGATTCTGCCAGTTTCGGTGTTAATGCATGACCTTCGAAGCCCAGCCATCCACGTACTGCGCGACCGTATTTTATTAGTTGCCGCATGATATTTTTGGCCATCTTGCTGGGGATGGCGAATCCTACCCCCTGTGATCCGCCACTACGTGAGAATATAGCGGTATTGATTCCTATCAGTCTACCGTAAGCATCAACCAGTGCACCACCGGAGTTGCCGGGGTTGATGGCGGCATCGGTCTGGATAAAGTTTTCGAACGTGTTGATACCAAGCTGGGTGCGTCCTGTAGCACTGACTATGCCCATGGTCACTGTTTGACCGACACCAAACGGGTTACCTATGGCCAGCACCACATCACCAATTTCCAGTTCTTCAGAATCACCGATAGTAATTACTGGCAGATTGTCGAGGTCGATCTTCAGTAAGGCAATATCTGTTTCTGGATCAGTGCCGATTACTTTTGCGATACTGCTGCGACCATCTTTTAGAGAGACATGGATAGTGTCGGCACCCTGTATGACATGGTTGTTTGTCAGCACGTAACCATCCGGATTGATAATTACACCGGAACCCAGACTATTTTCGATACGCTTGCGGGCTATGGAACCGTCGACGATCAAATTACCAAACATTTGTTTGAACACAGGGTCATTGAAGTAGGGGTGGCTGCGAACAGTAACAACTTTTTCTGTATTGATGTTTACCACAGCAGGAGAGGCGGCCTTGACCGCTGATGAGTAGGAAACGGGGCCAGAACCCACAGGAGGCTTTGCCTCAGCGGTTTGGAAAAAGGGCTGCTTGCCCTCTTCCTGCGTCGTAAATACGCTGAAGTCGGTGAAGAAGTAAGTAAAAAAAGTGGCCACGAACAGGGTAAGCACAATGGTTTTGACGAATGCTTGCATGGATGTACCTATCTCTTTGCAACAGAAAATATTCATTTTAGGGATTAAATCAAGACCCCCAAGCTCTTAAAGAGTTATAATACGCCGACGCTTGACGTACGTCTTGAAAAAAAGCCCCGCTATGATAGAATATCAGTACATACTAATATGTGCACGGTGTTTTTTCTCGCCAAATATTCGTGGTTTTTGCTATAATCTGCGAACTTTTTAAGTTGGTGAATAGAAAATGTGACTCGAGCGTTCATTTTTTTGTTGTGCCATGTAGTTGATTGAAAAATTCAACGATGTTCAGTTTGCCCTGCTAGGCAGGTTCGATTTGAGGTAAATTCATGAGTGATCAGAATGTAAATAAAGGCAGGCGACGCATGTTGATCCTGACCACGTCAGCCATAGGTGCTGTCGGTGTCGGTTTCGCAGCAACGCCATTTATCCTGAGTATGATGCCAAGTGCCAGAGCAAGAGCTGCTGGTGCCCCGGTTGAGGTTGATTTTAGTAAACTGGATGTGGGGGTGTTACTCACCATCGAGTGGCAGGGAAAGCCGATATGGTTTGTTAAACGCACGGATGCCATGATGAAAAAGCTTGGCACGATAGCTGATCTACTTGTTGACCCGGACTCTGATGTCGAAACACAACAGCCTGCTTATACAAAGAATCTCCCCCGTTCCCAGGAAAAATATCCCTACATATCTGTCATGATTGGTATTTGTACCCATCTCGGATGTGTGCCACTGGATAAGTTTCCTGTTGGTCTTGCTTCGGGCATGGGCGATGACTGGCCGGGTGGTTATTTCTGTCCCTGTCATGGTTCCAAATTTGATATGGCCGGTCGTGTTTTCAAGAATGTTCCCGCGCCTACCAATCTAGTCATACCGCCGTACCGCTTTTTAAGTGAAACGCGGGTTATTGTTGGTGAGAATCCAGGGGAGGCTAAAGCCTGATGGAAAAGTTAATGTCCTGGATTGATGATCGTTTCCCACTGACACAGGTGTGGGAAGAACACATGGCGAAGTATTATGCGCCAAAGAATTTTAACTTCTGGTATTACTTCGGATCACTGGCTATTTTGATGTTGGTGATGCAGATTATTACTGGAATTTTTATGGCGATGTATTACAAGCCAGACGCAGGACTGGCTTTTGCTTCCGTCGAATATGTTATGCGTGATGTCCCGTGGGGCTGGTTGATCCGCTATATGCACGCCATTGGTGCATCCATGTTTTTCATCGTAATTTATCTCCATATGTTCAGAGCGATGATCTACGGCTCTTACCGAGGTCCACGCGAGCTGATCTGGTTATTCGGCATGGTAATTTTCGTTGCGCTGATGGCGGAATCCTTCATGGGCTACCTGCTGCCATGGGGCAATATGTCCTACTGGGGTGCCCAGGTAATCATCAATCTGTTTGGTGCCATTCCCTATGTTGGCGACATCCTGGTCGAATGGCTGCGCGGTGATTATGTAATTTCTGATGCCACGCTGAATCGTTTTTTCGCCTTCCATGTGATCGCTGTTCCCCTGGTGCTTGTAATCCTGGTGTTCCTGCACATTGTCGCACTGCACAAAGTGGGTTCGAATAACCCGGACGGTATAGAAATAAAGAAAAACAAGGATGAAAATGGTATTCCTCTAGATGGTATCCCTTTCCATCCTTACTACACCGTTAAAGATATCGTCGGTGTGATTGTCTTCCTGATGGTCTTCTCGGCGATTATATTCTTTTGGCCCACGCTCGGTGGCTGGTTTCTCGAGTCGGACAATTTTATCCCGGCAAATCCAGTGTCTACGCCACCACATATTGTCCCGTTGTGGTATTTCACGCCGTATTATTCAATCCTGCGTGCTGTGACCTGGGCATGGTTGCCGGGTGGAGCGAAACTTTGGGGCGTTATCGCCATGGGTTCTTCGTTGGTGGTCCTGTTCTTCCTGCCCTGGCTGGATAGATCACCTGTAAAATCGATTCGCTATCGTGGCTGGATGTTTAAAACAGCACTGGCTCTCTTCACGCTTGCCTTCCTGATGCTGGGTTGGCTGGGGACGCAACCCGTAGGTGGGATCAATACTGTATTGGCTCAGCTTGGTATGCTTGTCTACTTCGCCTTCTTTCTATTGATGCCTATTTACACAAGACTAGACAGGACTAAACCAGTTCCAGAGAGGTTAACATAATGAAAAATCTATTCCTGTTACTCACTCTGGTAACAATGCCAGCATTTGCTTCAGGTGACGGTGTCCATTTAGATGATGTCAATATAGACCTCAGTGATACCGAATCACTGCAGAAAGGGGCAGGGCTGTTTGTTAACTACTGTCTCTCCTGTCACAGTGCGGCCTTTGTGCGCTATAACCGTGTGGCGAAGGATCTGCAGATTCCCGAAAAAGTGGTAAAAGATAACATGATGTTTACCACAGATCGGATTGGTGAATTGATGATAGCCACCATGTTGCCCAAGGATGCCAAGAAGTGGTTTGGCACGGTACCGCCTGATTTGTCTTTGATTGCACGTTCACGCGGCCCTGAATGGCTTTACACTTACCTGCGTAGTTTCTATCTCGATGACAGTTCTCCATCAGGCTGGAACAATATTTTGTTTGATAAAGTGGCCATGCCACATGTTTTGTACAAACTGCAGGGCGCTCGTCATGCTGTATTCAAGAAAGATGAGAACGGTATCAAAGTATTTGAACGTTTTGAAATGGTCAAACCGGGTTCATTGAATAAAGAAGAGTTTGATGCAGTAACTCGTGATTTAACTAACTTTCTGGTTTACGTGGGCGAACCCGCACAGATGGTAAGGTATAAGCTGGGCGTATATGTTCTCGTTTTTCTGGCAATTTTCCTGGTCTTTGCCTATCTGTTGAAAAAGGAATACTGGAAAGATGTACACTGATCCAGTCAACATCTAAACAGACATACGGGGGCGGCAGGCCCCCGTATATGTTTTCAGGTGGTATACTTTCGACAGCATAATCAGAGGCACACTAGATCTACTACGCAGGATAATGAACATGAACATCTCATCACCAGCAAGAAAGCCTATCATGACGCTCTACTCAGGTTATGATTGCACCTACAGCCACGCTTCCCGAATTGTATTGTTTGAAAAAGATGTTGATTGCAAAATTGAGTATGTGGATTCAAGTGAGATATCAGAAGTTCTGGCAGACCTCAATCCTTACAATGAAACACCAACTCTTATAGATAGAGAGCTGGTGCTATACAGCTCTATATTAATTAATGAATACCTGGACGAGCGTTTGCCACATCCACCGCTGATGCCGGTAGATCCTGTCAGCCGTGCCCGCGCGCGATTAATGGTAAGGCGTATCTACCGTGACTGGACTCGTCTGTTACCGACTTGCATAGATAATGATACTAAAAAAGCCACCGAGGCCCGTAGGCTTATCCGTGATGGCCTGACCGCCCTTTCTCCTGTTTTTGCAGTACAAAAGCATTTGCTTGGTGATGAATTTAGCCTTGTAGACTGCTATATGGCAGCACTGCTGTGGCGTTTGCCCAGTTGTGGCGTAGAAATGCCTCCACAGGCAAAGTCGGTTAGTGAATACGCCCATCGTTTGTTCAGCCGCCGTGCCTTTCAGCAAAGTCTGAGTGAAATCGAGCGGGGTCTGCGCCAGAAAAAGTCAGCCTGATCTGACCACCTGTTTGTGCCCATGACGACGACTCGCCCGTATCTGATTCGGGCAATTAACGAATGGGCCTGCGAAAATGACCTGACCCCCCATTTATTGGTTAACGCCCTTGAAAAGGGCGTGGTTGTTCCCACACAATTTATCAATGATGGTCAGATAGTTCTGAATATCAGTCCTTCTGCTGTACAGGGTATAGAACTGGGCAATGAATGGATACTGTTCAGTGCCCGTTTCTTTGGCCAGTCGATGAATATAGAGGTACCGGTTAGTGCCGTGCTGGCGATTTATGCCCGGGAAAATGGTCAGGGTATTTATTTTCATGAAGAAGATGGCACGCCCGAGCCTGATGGTGATAACGATGAGATTAATCCTGTGAACAAGCAGGCCGTAAAGAAACAGGAAAAGCCTCGCTTGAAAGTGGTGAAGTAATCCCTATATACTAGTCCGGATGTCGGCTAAACGACATTCGGACTAGCAAGCCTGTACAACACCCACTTCAGCTTAGCGGAATTTCCCATGCAGCAATATCGTGGTACGACAATACTTTCTGTACGACGGGGCAATACTGTCGTTATAGGCGGTGACGGTCAGGTCTCGCTCGGCGACACAGTCATGAAAGGAAACGCAAAGAAGGTACGACGTCTGTACAAAGAACAGGTGATTGCAGGTTTTGCCGGTGGGACTGCCGATGCGTTTACCCTGTTTGAGCGCTTCGAAGGTAAGCTCGAGGAACATCAGGGGCACCTGGTGCGTGCGGCTGTTGAGCTGGCAAAAGACTGGCGTATGGACCGTATGTTACGCCGACTTGAGGCACTGCTTGCCGTAGCAGACAAAGATGCTTCGTTGATCATCTCAGGTAATGGGGATGTCATTGAGCCTGAACAGGGTATTATGGCTATTGGCTCTGGTGGTGACTTCGCAAAGTCTGCAGCACTGGCATTAGCGGCTAATACTGATCTGGATGCAAAAGCTATCGTAAAGAGAAGCCTCGTCATTGCCTCCGACATCTGTATCTATACCAATTCAAACCTAACGATAGAGACCCTGGAATACTGATATGTTTAGTGTAGTGTTTCATATTATTTGGCGATTAAGAGACCCACAAATGCTTCAAGACAAGGCGCAGATCGCAGGCAATAGCAATTCCCTTGCCAAGAACTACAATGCCGTATTGGGCCATTTGTGGGTCTCCCTTCGGGTGAGGCGAGAAGCCGTCATCTACGGCGTTAGGTTCCTGGCAAAGGGAATAACCATTTACTGCGAAACCTGCCTTGTAGCTAACGGCTTCTCGTCACGCTTAATCGTCAAATAATATGAAACACAACACTAGTATGACCCCCCGTGAAATTGTTCATGAACTGGACAAACATATTATCGGACAAGATTCAGCAAAGAGAGCCGTTGCCATTGCACTGCGCAATCGCTGGCGTCGTTCGCAAGTGAGTGACACAGACTTGAGAACGGAGATCACACCGAAAAATATTCTAATGATCGGCCCTACTGGCGTTGGCAAGACAGAAATAGCCAGACGTCTTGCACGGCTTGCCCAGGCGCCTTTTATCAAAGTAGAGGCCACCAAATTTACTGAAGTTGGTTATGTTGGTAGAGAAGTAGATTCGATTATTCGTGACCTGGTTGATATGGCCGTCAAGATGTTGCGCGAACAACAGGTAGAGAAGCTGAAACCCAGGGCCGAGGATGCGGCGGAAGAAAAGGTTCTCGATATACTGATCCCACCTGCACGTGACCTTGAATTTGAAGCCACAGAAAAAAAGGATGACAGTGCCGCACGTCAGGTATTTCGAAAGAAATTGCGCGAAGGAAAACTTGACGACAAAGAGATAGAAATTGAAGTTAGCGCGTTAACTCGGGGAGTAGAAATACTCGGTCCACAGGGTATGGAAGAACTGACCAGCCAGATCCAGGGTATGTTTCAGAACATGGGGACTAAACATACCAATAAACGCAGGGTAAGAGTCAAGGAGGCGCTGAGGCTACTGACTGAAGAGGAAGCTGCCAGCATGATAAATGAAGACGACGTCAAGATAAATGCGGTTGACCTGGTAGAACAAAATGGCATCGTATTTCTTGACGAAATAGACAAAGTAGTCGGACGCAGTGAAACCAGCGGTGCAGATGTCTCGCGCGAAGGGGTACAGCGTGATTTGCTACCACTGGTCGAGGGTTCTACCGTATCCACAAAATATGGCATGGTAAAGACAGACCATATCCTGTTCATCGCATCCGGTGCCTTCCACCTCGTTAAACCTTCGGATCTTATCCCCGAACTGCAGGGAAGGTTACCCATCCGCGTTGAACTTGATGCCTTAAGTGCTAACGATTTTTCAAGAATTCTGACCGAACCGGATGCATCACTGACCGAACAGTATTCAGCCCTGATGAAAACTGAAGAATTTAACTTATCATTCTCTGAAGACGGGGTTAACCGTATTGCAGAAGTTGCCTATGAGGTGAATGAAAGAACCGAAAATATCGGCGCTCGCCGCTTACATACTTTGATGGAAGCACTGCTGGATGTTGTTTCTTTTGAAGCGTCGGACAAGCCAGGTGAAGCGGTTGTTATTGATGCGGTGTACGTGAATGAGCATGTGGGTGAGTTGGTTGAGAATGAAAATTTAGCGCGATATATTTTGTGATTTAATCGTTGTTCATGGACGAAACCACCAGCCAGATAGCCGTCCAGTGATAAAAAAGAAATAAACTCACCCAAAAAGGATGAAACGCCTAATTGTGTGCCAGCCACACTAAAGGATGACCGCATATCTGTTGAAGTATTTCCGCACCTTGAGTACGATACAACAAGCCAATTCACCATATTTATCTGGTAGCAATGTCTGATGCTGTGCTTGTAAGAGAGCGTCTAGAAGAGGTGTCACCAAAACGGGGAAACGTATCCCTGTTCCCTTAGCGCCTATGGAAGGTGTTAAATCCAGCAGCAAAAAAGGTCGCTTGTCTGAGGGCTATAGAGAAGAAATATGTACCAATACGGTCTGGCAAATCAGTTATTGCCGGGGATGACCGATTTGTTGCATTAATCAGATACGAATGAACATTATCAAAGAGAGTAAGGATGAACAAGCTTGCGGATGAAGAACAAACCATCACAAAACCAGGAATTATTTCACCAAAACAAATTATCGCAGCGGTAGTATTTGCAGGGCTTGCACTGTATCTGGCAAACATAGTGCCCACAGCTGAGATTGCATGGATTACTGCAATTCTGATGCTTACGGTTTATCTGTTTGCGTTTGAAGTGGTGGGGGTTGATGTTGCAGCAATAACTGTAATGGTGTTGTTAGGACTGACGACATTACTGGCGCCATTGATGGGTTTGGAACAGGGCCTGGTGGATAACAAGCACTTGTTTGATGGTTTCGCCTCAAACGCTGTAATGTCCATCGTTGCTGTCATGATACTTGGAGCTGGTCTCGATAAGACAGGTATCATGAGTAAGGTGGCAGCACTAATACTCAAGTACGGTGGCACCACGGAGAAGCGCATAATTCCAATTATTTCTGCCACCGTTGGTTTTATCTCATCGTTTATGCAGAATGTTGGGGCGGCTGCGCTTTTTCTGCCGGTAGTTTCGAGAATATCTGCTCGTTCAGGACTACCCATGTCGCGTTTACTCATGCCTATGGGTTTTACCGCAATTCTTGGCGGGACCATGACCATGGTGGGTTCAAGCCCATTGATCCTGTTGAATGACCTGATTCT
Organism: Gammaproteobacteria bacterium; assembly: GCA_013150915.1. Lineage (GTDB taxonomy): Bacteria > Pseudomonadota > Gammaproteobacteria > BMS3Bbin11 > BMS3Bbin11 > BMS3Bbin11. Next base: position 2,662 of record JAADJE010000085.1, on the reverse strand, counting down.
AAGCTCTAATAAAGCACTCCCAGCCGAACAGCAGATGGAGCCCTGGGGACTGTTTTCAGTTACCCCGGTAGGGATTGTATTGATAGCAACAGGAATTATTTATTTTGTAGTAGCGGGCCGCTTCGTATTACCTGCAACCAGAAGTGAGAGTAATACCCGCGGCACCGATCCAATGAGATATTTTCATGATGTCTATGGTGTAGATTACACACTAAACGAACTGGTAGTCCCGGATACAAGCGATCTGGTTGGGAAAAAGCTGGATGATGTAGAGACTATTTACCGTGTACGGATAATCGCCAGTAAGCGTACCGGTGAGGAACCGAGGGTTGGTCCCGGAACCCATGCACGAGACACTGTAATACAGAAAGGTATGGTGTTAGGTGTGATAGCCGACCCTGATGATCTGTCGCACTTTGTTCAGAAGTATGGCCTAAAAAAACGTAAAGGCCTGAGGAGCTTTTCTGAATCACTGGCGGCGACTAAAGCCGGTATAGCCGAACTAGTCATTCCCCCGGGTTCCAGTCTGATAGGAAAAAGTGCTCGCGATATCTGGATGCGTAAGACTTATGGTCTGGCAACGATAGGACTGCATCGTAATGGCAAAACGATGCGAGAGGGGGACGATATAAGAAATATACCGTTTCAGGCCGGCGATACACTTGTGGTACATACGTCTTGGGAGACGCTGGCAAGGACAGAAAAGGATCGAAATTTTGTCGTAGTGACTACAGAATATCCACGTGAGGAATTGCGGCCGAACAAAGTATTACCCGCCGCAATTAGCTTTTCCATTGCACTGGCTTTAGTTCTGTTCACGGATATACGGCTTTCCGTAGCGTTGCTGACAGGTGCTATGGGAATGGTTCTTTCGGGCGTATTAAATATCGAAGAGGCCTACGATGCAGTGAGCTGGAAAACGGTTTTTCTGCTGGCTTCACTTATACCCCTTGGACTGGCGGTTGAGACTACTGGCACGGCAAAGTGGATTGCAGATCAGGTGCTTATTGTCGTTGGGCACATGCCAATTTGGGTAATTCAGACCTCAGTCGCCGTGCTGGCGACCTTTTTCACCCTGGTTATGTCGAATGTCGGGGCAACAGTTTTGCTGGTGCCTCTTGCCGTCAATATTGCTATAGGAGCGGGTGCCAGCCCGGCTGTATTTGCTTTGACCGTGGCCCTTGCGACTTCAAATTCATTCCTTCTTCCTACGCATCAGGTTAATGCCCTGATTATGGGGCCAGGCGGATATAGGGTAATGGATTTCATGAAAGCAGGCGGCGTTATGACTGTGCTGTTTATTGTTGTGTTAATAATTATGATGAGTTTGGTGTTTTAACCGGGGCTTGAGTTGGCGCCCGTCTGATTTTATTCCTTAATAAAAATACTTTGATGGCGTTTATATTTTAAAACAGGCCAGGTTCACCTGACCTGTGACCTGAGGCTAAAGACTACGGTATCCTGTTCACCGCCAATGAGAAGATTTCATATGGCCACAAATACAAGTAAAACCGGTCAAGTCTTCGTCCAAATCTGGACGAAAATAATTGCAGCTGCACTCCGTACAACCGTCTCCCGCAGTAATTTCAGTATCAAGCTCCTTTTCTGTGGTGTTTTCAGCAGCATCCCCATAATCCAGATTGTTTGTGAATGTCATTATCTCTCCTTAGTATCCAGGTATTTCGATCCTCTGTTTGTCTAATTATCTTTTTAGGTACAAACAAATATATTTTAGAAACATTTCTTTGCACATGATAGACACATAACGGCCAGGCTGTCGACGTGAACAGAGTGTCGTGTAGTGAACGTCCGAATGAGCGCCTTGATAAGGCATTGAGCCTCCTCCTTTGTATAACTACATCGGCCACGCCGTAAGGCGGCAAAACCAAACGAAGAAAGCCCAATGAGCCTCAACAATAACACGTCCCCATACTGCTGCGCTATCCAGCCCACACCCGTACTGTCGCCCATGGCCTGATCTGAAGTGCTGTGTCGAGATAAGCATATTGATAAGCACTGGCGCCAATCGTTGTTTATCGCTGCCCACGAGCCTTGTATGTCCAATGAGGAGTTGAACCTCTTCTTTCAATGGGCCATCGATTACACCAGCAAGTATGGCAAGTTTGGGGTTTGTGGATTTGCTGGCCACCCGATGTTTTACTGCGGCTGCATATGCGCGGTAAACCCACCACGGCGCCAAATTTCCTTCACCGTCCGGTCCCAGTAAACCATTTAGGCTACCGTTGAAACAGTTTGATTTATGCGCCCTTATGCGGAACCAACAAGACCTTGCCGCAGCATCGGCTTCACCTCGTTCTAATGCAGAGAGATAAGCAACAGCCTCTCCTGGTCTGTATTGATCCACCATCCTTTCGTAAAAAATATTTTTGTTGATGATGCTAAAGGTAAAGGCCTAACCAGGCGGAGGCGCTTCGTGGTGTCCGCTTGAATTTTTTATTGTGTGCTGAAATTTCACGAAAGCCCCCACTAATTCGATATGGCAACAAAACCGGGTATTGTAAATAGCCCGCGTATCGACTGAGGATTTTTCATCTGAATCACCTATCTAAAAACACGGCTGTCCCGTTAACGCCACATCGTCATGCCGGGCTTGACCCGGTATCCAGTAAGTCGTTGAAACCGCTGGATTCCGGCCTGCGCC
>JAADJE010000070.1:34018-36830 GCA_013150915.1 Gammaproteobacteria bacterium | reverse complement strand
AGAGCGAAGCGGCGTGTGAAGGGTCAATTTGAACGGCTTGTTATACCTTATTACCATATTTCAAAAATAACACCCAATAGAATTGATAATACCGCTAAAGAGACTGCTATTTTTGTGACAAGCAAATACAACTTACCAGCTACATTTAAATTCTCACTCCCTGGTAATTTTTTCCATGGAAGTATAAAGCAAGCCTTTACAGAAGTGATTGGTTTCATACCAATTGCAATTAATTGTGTTTTTTCTATACTTTCTTTTCCAATGCCGTCTGTCTTTGCTATTACGTCCCGCAAAAGATAAGAGGTGATAATTGCTACCAATAAAAAAACCATTGTTGCAAGTAAACCAATTTCTATCATTTACTTTCCTTTAGGTATAACGCTGAGTTCAGCTGCAGTGCGCCTTTTGGGGCTTTTGTGCAACAATGGAGCGCAGCGGAATGCACAAAATAACCAAAATGTGCACTGTCCGCTGGAACGTTTTGTTAGATGACATTTAGTAAACTATTCCCAAACCATAAACTAAAGAAAATGAAACCAACCCAACCTGTAATAATATAATATAGCGAGTTATTTTCTTTATTTATAAGGTATTTTTTTGTAGACGACATTGCTAAAAATAAACTACTAATTGCTAATAATAATGGTAATGACAATGGGAATTCCGATTCGAGTTTGTCAATAAACATTCTTAACTCATCATTAAAGAAAATCTTTACAAATATAAATAGGGTGAAAAAACCCAAAAATAGATAAAGAAATGTAAGTTTTATGTAATGTTTCAATCTTTTATCTCTTTTCATCTAACGTCTGAATTGAGCGGCGCGCGTTAGCGCGTCCGGCCCCGAAGGGGCGTACTCGAATGATTTGTTATACCTTAGACTCATAAATCAAATAAACCAGTACGACAATTGAGAAACTAAAATTAATAACTGTCAGCATACGGCCTTTAACAAAGGCCCTAGCACTTCCAGAATATAGTTTAGCTACGGATACCGCTGCGACAACAATGAAGCTTAGTAGTGCCGCACTATAGGCAAACCAACCAACAAAAGTCACCCACATAGCCAGAAACCCGGATAGATATGTTGCTTTGATATCGCCACCTGCTAAAGCCAAAATTCCGGCAGCTATACCACTGGTGATAAAACAAAATAGTACTATTAACTCAAATATCTTCATGGGTATAACGTGTGAGCTAAGCGGCGCGTTTACGCGTCCGGTGGAGGCGTGTTTTTGCCGGAACGAATTTGAGCGCCTTGTTAGATTTTATGAGTCCATTTGCCTACATACGCTATCGTAAAAGCTTATGATTTTTTCTACAGCATTACTTAATGCAATCTCATCCATTTTATTAACTGTTGCTTGAATTGTGCCCTCATCAGACTCTGCTGGTACCGATGTCATTTCTTTCATGAATTCTTCGAATTCCTGCCTTATATCTTTTGGAATATCATTTTCAGGCGTTATATGAATTAAACTAGAAGTTACCGCATTCACTAAACGTTCAGGTTGGCTACCACTCCCACAAAGAGAGTGAACAGCTACATGTAATTTTTCCCATCCATAATCAGAACTCATATTTTTTTCCTTTTTAAATCTAACGTTTGAGCTAAACGGCGCGTTTACGCGTCCGGTGGAGGCGTGTTTTTGCCGGAACGAATTTGAGCGTTTTGTTATGTCGTTTTAAATTCTTCAAGTATATTCTTAGATAAAAGTTTTTTAATTATCCATATATATAGAATTGAAAGTCCGATGGCAAATATGTAAGTAACAATTCTCATTAAATTCATCATTGATTCGAACTTTGCTGATACTTCAGATCCCTGTACACTCGAAAGATCAGGCATAATATTGGCCTGTAAATACAACCCTACAATATTCCAAACAATACCTAATGCCATAAACCCGATAAAAGAAACTCTTGCCCAATTTTTTCTCTTTAATAATGCTATTGAAGTAATAAATAAAAATAATGATAAGAAAAAGATAAGGAGAAAGAATGTATTGAAATTACTAAACATAAAAGTAGCATATTCTGGCATATTTTCTGTATTTTCTGCTTGAGACAGTGCCTCCTTCATTCTTTCGCCAGAAAACATTATTCTTATCATTATATTCTGGAATAAAGTTATAACGGTTCCAAATCCAGTTAGGACTATAAATATCCATGCAAGAACAGAAACAAAATTCGATTTATTGGTATCATTATCCATTTATATTATCTCCAATTTTTTTTACATAACGTTGAGCTAAGCGGCGCGTTTACGCGTCCGGTGGAGGCGGGTTTTTGCCGGAACGCACTTAAGCGTTTTGTTATGTGTTTCTAGCTTTGAGAGGAAACCTCTCAGGGTGCTCTATAGATTCAACGGTAAGGTCAACATCTATATCCGGCCAGTAGAAATGATTGGTGCCTTGTACTTCTACATTGATTATATTTTTTATGGGTTGATCCTTGAACCAGGGGAAATCATCGTAAGCCATAAAAAGCTCTTTATCCTGCACGAGAAGCCAAACCCCATGACTTGATATATTTGTAACTTCAACTGCTGAAATACTGTTTCCATGCGCTAATGAGCTCATTGCAATGAACCTCGACTAATGATTCGATTTCTTTAAGTTGTTTTCTAGTATATTTGTAATTCCTGGATAATTCAATTTCTGGCTCAAGCCAGTACTTTGCTTCACCTTCGCCAGATACTACATGTACATGCATTCGAGATTCTTCTCTAGAAAAGAAGAAGAATCGATAGCCTTTCTCTTTAAATACTGTAGGGCTCATATTTTTCCTGAATCACATAACGTTGAGCTAA
>JAADJE010000070.1:18472-33933 GCA_013150915.1 Gammaproteobacteria bacterium | reverse complement strand
TCAAACTCCATTGGTGTTCGATATCCTAATGATGAGTGTAACCTTTCATTATTATAAAAGTCGATGTACTTTCGCATTGCATCGCGTAGCTGTCTATCATTGACAAATAGCTGTCTATGATACATATCTGATTTCATCGTTTTATACCACGACTCCATATGGGCATTGTCGTTCATTCTGTGACGGCGGTTCGTACTCTGTGTTATTCCAGCTTTCGATATCGCGTGTTTAAACTTCTCTCCCAGATACTCAGTACCTCGATCACTATGGAATATCACATTATCCGGTTGTCTTACATTCAGGGCGCGTTGCAGCGCTCTTCGGGTCAATCCAGTTGTCCTTTCCTTACCTAATGACCAGCCAAGGAGCCTTCTCGAATATCGGTCCATTACGGTCGCTAAATAGCGGCATTCTCCGTTTACCTTAAGATAGGTAACATCCCCTGACCACACCTGGTCGATCCCTGTTACTTTCAGCTCATGCACCTTGCAATCAATGCTCCCAAAAAAACGATGCAATCCGGGCATACGTCGATACAATGTGGTTGAACAGGCGCGGATACCGTTTACACGCATCAAACGCTCAATGCGACGCCGACCGACGTCTTCACCCTGGCGTACCAGGTCTTCATACACGCGTGGGCTGCCATACGTTGCATCACTTGCATTATATGATGCCAATATCTTTCCCAGGAGTTCTTCATCTCTCACTGCGCGGCGGCTCTTAGGACGGTCTCGCCAGGCATAGTAGCCACCTGGACTCACTTTATAGACATCACACATCACAACCACTTTGTATTTTTCTTTGTAGTGGTCAATGAATTCGAAAATTTCTGTTTTCGATTTGAAGTGAATTCGATTGCTTTTTTTAAAAGGTCATTTTCAATCTTCAGGCGCTCGTAGTCTTTCTTGATACGACGCAATGCCTTTAACTCTGCTGCAACAGCTTTGTTTACTTCTTTACCTTTCGTCACAATTATCCCCTCTCGTTTCTGCTTTCGCCAACGAGACAACATAAATGGATGGATGTAAAGGGATTCAGCAACATCCTTTACTGATACACCAGGTATTTTGCTTAAGCGTACAGCAGTTGCCTTAAATTCTTCACTATACTTATAGGTCGTTCTTGGGCCTGGTTTCGGCATCGTTAATCACTCCTGAATTGTTAGTTCAAAGTGTCAACTAAACCGTAGGAACTATGGAACGAACTTTAGCGTTTTGTTAGATTTAATTCTTTTCAACTCTATGATTAACCACTAAAACAAGATTTTCTGTGCATGTAGCTAACTCTGAGAATTCTGAATCTTCTGAATCTTCTTGTAGCACACTTTCTATTTCATCAAAAATTCCCTTATCAAACACAAGTGGCTTCACGTTATTAGGGTTAAGCAAGAATTCTTCTGCATGTTTTATACAATCGTTAGCGGTTAAATTAATTTTCTTTTGATAATCGCTTGTTTGCTCACATCTGTACTATCAGGCTCCCATATAACAGGCCCCCAATGAAAACCAGCCTTTGGAATCATAAGGTTTTTCAGTAAATCTATTGCTTGCCTTATCTCTTGCACATTTATCTCCTTTAATTATTAATAATCTAACATCATAGCATTTGACTGCTGTGCAGAGCATAGCAGTTAAATGTCTGTTGGACTTTGCCGCCCATCAGGGACTGGTGGCATAGGACAATGCAACAGTGCAGAAATAACTCTCAGCATTTCGTATTCTTCGATTCGATAGTCATGATCAAAGCTGATCATGACGACCAGGCTTTTGATGATCTCTTCCTTGATCAGAGGCCGTACCCGGTCTATGGCATCCAGCGCGGCATCAAAATGTGTAGCCCAGTCTGCTGGCAAATGATATTCGGGCCACTGTTGATCAAATAGACTATTCATTCCAGCATTGTAGGCGCGTATAGCCTGTTTCTCAGTATCATGACCAAAGATTGCCACGACAGAAAACAGGGTACGCAGATGGTACTGCAGACGAACAAGCTTGATCTTTTTTGTACCGCTGCGGGGGGCCGGGCGGTAATTTTCTTCCAGCATCTGTAACAATAATCGCGACAGCATATACTCAAAACTACTGACTTTGCCGTCAAGTGGAATCAATTTTACTACCAGCGCAGAAAAATCCATTCGCTGTTGCCACGTCAGCTGCCGGACTGCCGGAAAACCCAGATCCAGTATCGGCAGTCGCAGCTCATCTGGTAAACTGTCCAGCTGCTGCCTGACAGTAATGATACGCGGCCAGTCGAGCGCTGAGCCTGCAGCACGAATTACCTCCATCTGCCGGTCTTTTACTTCATGGTCTTCGCTCAGCAACAGGGCAAGCACTACCTCGCGCACGGTGTCGATTGATTCCACCTCACTTCGTATTCTGTCCGGTACTTGCTTGATCACAGTTCGTGCAGTCTGCAGAGATTCCCCATCAAAGCCTGGGGCAACACTATCCGCAAAGCCGGAAACAGTTTCGGCAGTGAACCCGGCTTGTGTCTCTGTAGTCGATCCCTCTTCAGATACCTGTGTGGCTGTACCGACATCTATGTTTTGCATTTCAGCAGCAAGTTTAGCCAGTTCCTGATTACTGAAATGCATTCCTATGCGTTGTATACGATCCTGTATCGGTGGGTGGGTGGCGAACAAACCACTGAATTGCTTCCTCAGGCCATTCGCAAAAAGCATATGGCTGACTTCTTCCACTCCTGCATCCGTCAGTGTTGAACCGTGTGCCCAGGCTGCAATTTTTTTCAGCGCACCCCCTATCCCGTTATTATCACGGGTGAACTGTACCGCGGAGGCATCGGCAAGATACTCTCGTTGGCGTGAGATAGCCGCCTTGATCATTCTGCCTGCCAGTAGTCCAATATAACCAATGACGGTCAGGCTGACCCCAAGCAGAAGCACTACCATTACACCACCGGATGATCCCCGGCTGGACCGGACTCTTCTATAGGCTGTGCTACGAAGCAGTATGCCGCCCATCGCACCAATCAGCGTAATGCCGAACAAAGGACCGAGTAGACGTATATTCATCCGCATATCGCCATTCAGGATATGACTAAATTCATGCCCGAGTACGCCCTGTAATTCGTCACGCTTGAAGATTTCCAGTGCACCACGTGTCACTGCTACCACTGCATCCTCCGGCTGGTGGCCGGCCGCGAAGGCATTGATACCTGATTCCTGCTCCAGTACATACACCTGTGGCACCGGCAGGCCTGAAGCGATAGCCATTTCTTCTACTGTATTAACCAGCCTTCTAACCTTCCGGTCCGGGTGGTTTCCATCTACACGCGTCCCCCCCAGCCCTAAAGCAACCTTACTGCCTCCACCTCGTAAACTCATCATACGGTACAGGCTGGCAAGGCCAATGAAGGCGATGATACCTAGCGAAAACAACAACAGGGAATTTGTATCGGCTACTATTAACGCTTTTATATTGGCGAGTCCGGCCAGCGGTTGTACAGTTTCACTTAGGGTAAAATATTTGACCAGCAGAAATATTACATCCAGTGCAACGACAATTACCGCTACAGCCAGAATATAGACAAATATCAATCGACGGGTCTTTGCCCGCGCCTGTTCCTGTTGCTGAAAAAAATTCATTCTGTGGTCTAGGTCTATTAGCCGGTTTTATTAGAACTTAACTTCCGGCATTTCACGTTTCGTTTCTGATTCGATTTCAAGGAAGGCACTCGGCATAAACTTGAACCAGCCGGCTATGATCGAACTGGGCATCATTTCAATAGCATTATTATAAGACATCACGGCATCATTGAAGGCCTGTCGGGCAAAGGACACCTTATTTTCAGTGGTCGCGAGCTGTTCCTGAAAATCCCGCATATTCTCACTGGCCTTGAGGTCAGGGTAGGACTCAGACAGGGCGAACAGACGACCCAGCACCCCACTCAATGCATTGTCTGCACCCGATAACTCCGCAATAGCCTGTGCATTTGCCGGGTCCGCTGCTGCTGCCTGCAAGCCACTGACTGCAGTATTTCTTGCCTTAACGACAGCGTCCAGCGTTTCACGCTCGTGTTTCATGTAACCTTTAACAGATTCGATCAAGGCTGGAATCAGATCATAACGGCGTGTTAATTGTACATCGATCTGCGCAAAGCCATTTTTTACGCCATTGCGCAGGCCAACCAGCCTATTGTAGAGCACCATGCCATAAAACAGCACCGCCACGATTACTCCAATAGATATCCACTCACCACTCATGTTTCATCTCCCTTTTTTTCTCAGAAGTTTCTATTCAAACCATTCAGGGCAGCCACACGATAGGCCTCTGCCATAGTTGGGTAGTTAAAGGTTGTTTCGGTAAAATAACGGATAGTATTCGCTTTACCCCGACGGTTCATAATTGCCTGACCGATATGTATTATTTCTGATGCGCTCTCACCAAAACAATGTATCCCAAGCAGTTCCAGTGTTTCCCGGTGGAATAGCAGCTTTAGCATACCGACCGTATGTCCGGCTATCTGTGCCCTGGCAATAGAACTGAAATTCGCCTGACCGACTTCGTAGGGGATATTCTCAGCCGTTAACTCACGCTCTGTTTTTCCCAGCGAGCTGATCTCCGGGCTAGTGTAGATACCCGTCGGAAATTCTCTGTCCAGCCGCCAGTCAACCTGTGGATCAACAATCCTCGCAGCAGCATATCGCCCCTGATCATAACTGGCACTGGCAAGACCGGGTGCACCCATCACATCACCGACAGCATAAATATGCGCAATTTTAGTCTGATAATTTTCATCAACATCAATACAGCCGCGGCTATCGATCTCCAGGCCAAGACTTTCCAGTCCCATCATATCACTGTTACCTGTCCGCCCGTTTGCCCATAACAGCATATCCGTTTTGATTTTTTTCCCCGAACGACAATGCAGAATAACTGCATCATCCTGTGTCTCTACTCGGGTATATTCCTCATTATGTCGAATCACCGTACCCTGATCACGCAAATGATAGCTCAGGGCATCGGTAATTTCGTCATCAAGAAATGACAAAAGCCTGTCCCGTGTATTGACCAGGTTTATTTTCGCATCGAGGTTACAGAATATAGAGGCATATTCACAGCCGATGATACCGGCACCATAAATACTCAGAGAATACGGCGTATGCGCCAGCTGCAATATACTGGTGCTATCATGAATACGAGGATGGTTAAAATCAATATCCTGCGGATGATAGGGGCGCGAACCGGTAGCGATAACGAAAGTGTCTGCCTCTAGTATTTTTTCATCCTGTGTGCGACTACTTAGCTTTACCTGATGTGCATCAACAAAACTCGCATGGCCATGATACACCCTTATATGGTTTCGCTCGCAGTAACGGTTAAGCTGCTGCACCTGTTGTTCGATGACCCTCTCAACGTTCTGCAGCAAGGCAGTATAGTCAGGCCTGATGTGTTCAGTAACGCCTTTGAATAACGGGTTTCTGCGGTAATCCGCCAGCATCTGTATTACATGACGCAATACCTTGCTGGGGATGGTGCCACGGTGGGTACTGCTGCCACCCGTCCTGTCATCTCTTTCGATCAGTGCAACCCGGCAGCCACTCTTGGCTAGCTTCATCGCAGCGCCTTCACCACCCGGGCCACTGCCGATTACGATGACATCATAATGCGTATCGTTCATTTTTCTATTACGTCAATTTCTGTTATGTCAATTCGCCAGGCTCAAACAGACGGCGATATTCATTGATGGCAAAACGGTCTGTCATACCGGCGATATAGTCTGCAACGACCCGGGCCAGCCCACTTTCTGAATGATCAGACAACAGGGCTGAGAATTCATGATATTGGGTCGGCAATATACGATAGTCTTCCATGAAGGCGTGAAACATTTTACTGATTACGCGCCCGGCCTTTTTACTCATACGCAACACACGATAATGTTCATATAAATTTCGTTGAAGAAACCGCTTCAACTCCAGTGACTCTTTTGCCACGGCATCACTGTGCATCAATATCGGCTCAGGATAATTTCTTACTTCATCAATACTGCTGACACCCGAGTCGAGCAAACGTGCCCTGGAGGTTTCAATCAGGTCGACAACCAGATAATTGATCATACGCCGCACCGTCTCATTGATCATTCGACGAGTATCCAGCTGTGGGTATATTTTACTTACCGTCTCGCACTGTATGGCAAATAACCGTATTTCACGCAGTTGCTCAACGGTAATCAGGCCACCACGCAGGCCATCATCTACATCATGATTATTATAGGCGATGCTGTCTGCAAGGTTGGCAAGCTGTGCCTCCAGACCCGGCTGTCTGCCCTGCAGAAAACGTTCCCCGACATCACCAAGTTCGGCAGCATTTTTTTTTGAGCAATGCTTGAGTATGCCTTCGCGGGTTTCAAAAGTAAGGTTGATGCCCTGAAACTCGGCATAGCGCTGCTCCAGTACGTCCACCACACGTAATGACTGTAAATTATGCTCAAAGCCACCATAATCCTTCATACAGACATTTAATGTGTCCTGCCCGCTGTGCCCAAAAGGTGTATGACCCAGGTCATGTGCCAGAGAGATGGCCTCTGTCAGATCCTCATTTAAATCCAGTTCACGCGCTATTGATCTTGCGATCTGGGCGACCTCAATGGAATGTGTCAGGCGAGTGCGAAACAGATCGCCTTCATGATTGACGAAGACCTGGGTTTTGTATTCCAGTCGCCGGAATGCCACTGAGTGAACAATGCGATCTCGATCACGCTGATATTCAGACCGATACGAGGGAGAATCCTCCGTATACTGCCGGCCTCTACCGTGTTCCGAATGCGCACTATAAGGCGCCAGCTTTTGCATGAAATCGATCCCTCAGAAAAGTGTGCGGCTAGCCAGCGTTTCTTGTAAAAGCAGATGATCATAGTCATCACTGATAAAAGCGTTACCGATGCCTTTCAGCAACACCAGGCGAATGCGCCCCTGATGAACCTTTTTATCCACCATCATCAGTTTCAGATAATGCTCAATATCGAGTTCTGCCGGAGGGACGACAGGTAATCCGGCACGCACTAGCAGTTCTGCAATCCGTGTTACATCCATCCTGCTGATCCAGCCTGAGCGGTGCGACAAGTCTGCCGCCATTAACATCCCAGTGGCGATAGCCTCCCCATGCAACCAGTTGCCGTAGCCCATCCCCGCCTCTATTGCATGACCAAAAGTGTGCCCCAGATTGAGTAGAGCCCGGATACCCCCCTCCCGCTCATCTTCTGCAACAATTTCCGCCTTGCTTCTACATGAGCATCGGATGGCCTCTGTAAGGACTTCAGGGTCTCTCTGACGCAAACGATCAATATTTTTTTCCAGCCAGGTGAAGAATTCCAGGTCCCCGATTAAACCATATTTGATAACTTCTGCCAGACCGGCTGACAACTGCCTGTCATCAAGGGTATTCAGTGTCGATATATCGGTGATCACACAACGTGGCTGATAAAATGCACCAATCATATTTTTCCCACGTGGATGGTTTACCGCTGTCTTGCCCCCGACCGAGGAATCCACCTGTGCCAGCAAGGTCGTTGGAATCTGAATAAAAGGGACACCACGCTGGTAGCAGGCCGCAGCAAAGCCGGTAATATCCCCTACCACACCACCACCCAGAGCTATCATCGTAGTCTTCCTGTCACAGGGGACGCGCAGCAGGGCATCGAACAGGGTTTCAAGAACCTCGAGATTCTTGAATTCCTCGCCATCCGGCAATATGTGGGTAGCTACCTGAAAGCCAGCGAGTGACTGTAAAAGTATTTCCAGGTAAAGGGGTGCGACTGTTTCATTGCTGACGATCATCACCTGTTGACCGGTTATATATGGCCGGATCAGTTCAGCATTACCCAGCAGGCCCTGATCAATATAGATCGGATAGCTGCGATCCCCAAGTCCTACACTCAGCGGCATCATTTTCACAACACTAGACATATCTTTCATACTGGTTAAATATCTCTCGCGCAACATCCTGCGCCGAACGCCCGTCCGTAGCCGTGGTAATATCGGCAACTGCCAGATAAAGTGGCTCACGTTCTGCCAGCAGGTCTTCAATCACCTTTTGTTTATCCTCTGTTTCCATCAGCGGTCGATTTCGACTCTTTTTGAGTCTCTCAAAAAGTATATCTACCGATGCTTTCAGATAGACCACATAACCTTTACTTCGCAAGTTCTGTCTTGATTTTTCGTCAAGTACAGAACCACCACCGGTAGATAAAACTATATGCCGTCTTTGGGTTAGTTTTTTTATCATCTCTGCTTCACGTTTTCGGAAGCCTTCCTCGCCTTCGATATCAAAAATCAGGCTAATCGATGCACCGGTACGTTTCTCAATTTCGGTATCCGAATCAACAAAATCGTACTTCAGTTTTCGAGCAAGATGGGATCCGATAGTTGTTTTACCAACCCCCATGGGACCGACAAGAAAGATATTTTCAGACATTTACGAAACTTCTTTTACTTTTTAATGAATGAGAATGATACCCCAAAAAACACAATACGCAGACAAAAAGAAGCACTGCGCCCCAAAAGGCCACAGTGCTTATACAGAGAACAGCTTAAACGAAGCGCATCAACTGCCGAGCAGACCAAATGATGGTGTAATGATTTTTGGTGTCAGAAAGATCAGCAATTCTGTTTTATTGTCCACAATTCCTTTATTACGGAACAGGACTCCCAGAACTGGCAGATCACCCAGCAACGGGACTTTGGTCACATCTTCACCAAGTGTTTGCTGGAATATTCCACCTATCACCGCCGTTTCGCCGTGATCCAGAAGAATTTGCGTTTCAATTTCCTTCTTGTCTATCGTTGGCTGTGTAGGCGATGTGAAACTGTCTTTCGTTATAAAGACATCCATGATGATGCGATTGTCTGGTGTGATATGGGGGGTCACCCTTAGGCCAAGCACTGCTTTTTTAGTTACCACACTGCCAACACCCAGAACGCTCGTTGTGAAAATCCGCTCCTGTCCCTGCTCAATGTGTGCTTCTTTGTTATTGGCGGTGATTAAACGTGGACTGGAAATCAGCTTACCTTTACCCTCTGCCTGCAAGGCCTGGAGTTCAAGACCAAGAACCTGGCCATAGCCGTCGGCAAATTTTGCCAGGGTGAAGGCGATTGTACTTGCTGCAAAGTTGTTCAGGCCTTTTGTGCCAAGGTCGACGTTCAGACCATCACCTGTCACCTCAATTCCCTGGCTGCCGCTGGGATCATTAAATGCGTTATGGACCACGACCGCATTCTCCAGGGTCCCGGCTGCTATCGCCTCACCGGCAGAGTTATCACTGTTACCGAGATTAAAATTGCTGTTAACGTTCGTCAGCCCCAGACGTACGCCCAGGGTTCTGCTGTAACCGTCTCTTGCTTCAACAATGCGGGTCTCGATCAATACCTGTTTAACGGGCTGATCAAGCTTGCTGATCAGCTTCTTAACTTCCTTGATTTTTGAGGGCGTATCCTGAATAAGCAATGCATTCGTGCGTTCATCAACAGTGACACTGCCGCGTTCGGATAACAGGCTGTTTGATTCTGTTGGTATTTCACTTACTGAAACAGAAGCAAATGGATTTCCCGACGAACTATTTTGGAACGGGGTGTCAATGGCCTTGATCGATTTCAGCAACTTGGCAATATCCTTGGCTGATGCATAATTTATTTCTATCAGTTCCGAAATAAGTGGCTCAAGTTCACGTGTTTTCTTTAATGCCTCCAGTTCAGCCTTTTCTCTTGCAGCGATCTCTTTTGCCGGAGCAATCCAGACCACATTTCCTTTCTCACGTTTCGCCAGCCCTTTGGTCTTCAGTATTAAATCCAGCGCCTGATCCCAGGGTACATCCTGCAAACGCAACGTTAAACTGCCCTTTACCGTATCACTGGTCACAATATTCAGGCCGGTGAAATCCGCAATCACCTGCAGGGATGAACGCACATCAATCTTCTGGAAATTCAGTGACAGACGCTCACCGGAGTAGCCAAATTCATCTTCATCTTTTAGTTCATTCTCTGTCAAACGGCGCACACTGACGGTAAATGTATTACCGGTCTGATACGCAATTTGCTCATACCGACCGTTGACGGATATGACCATCCTGGTTCCTTTCCCCTCCCTGAATGTGTCTATGGTCTGAATAGGCGTAGCAAAATCTATAACATCAAGACGACGCTCCAGGTCTTCGTGAAGCGCTGTTTTGCTGAAATCAATAGTAATCTGGCCCTTCTCGTCATCGATATCAATGCCGACCTCCGGGTCGGACATGCTGACCGTTATATTTCCCTCACCCTGTGGGCCACGTCTAAAATCTATCGCATCAATTTTGTGCGCTCTGCTCTCTGTGCTGCCTGAGAATTTCATATGCTTTGCTGTTGTCCTGGGTACTGTTTTAACTGCGTCAGGATCAAGTATCAAAGTTAGACCACTGTCTGTTATTTCCGTCTGATAAACAGCGTTCCGGTCAAGATTCAAAATTACCCGGGTACGATCAGCAACTTCTACCGCATTGATACTGTGCAGAACACCTTCACTTGCTGCCAACGTATTCTTACCAAGACCATTTCGGGTGCTAAAAAAGTCCATAGCAATTCTGGACGGATTCTTAGTCACAAATATGGCAGGTTGATCTGGCCGTGCATCCATCTGAATGTTCACCTGAACGCGTCCACCGCTAATTCTGCTATAAGTAATTTGCTTGATACTGTTTTCAGTCGTCGCTTTATCGCCCGAAGGCTTTGCTTTGGCAGGCTCGACTGCAACAGTAGCGGCAGCAGAAATGTCTGAGGTCATCGCCAGCGGGATGACAGTGGGACCGAATTCAGCAATGGGTGCAGTACTGATTGCAGGCTCAGTACTGATACGGTAGCCACCGGGTACCGAGATAACACTTATGTGCGCAGGAATACGGGTAACAAGGTCGATTTGTACAGACTTTTTGTCTTTTACCGCTTCGACAGACTTAACCAGTCCCTTCCCCGGCAGTGGCTTTAGATTTGAAACCATGCTTGTGGCAGGAAAAATGACACGCAGCCGTTTCCCACCATCAAGTTCAGAGGTTTTCACTTTCACTCTTTCATCAACAACAACGATCACAGCATCTTCGCCGAGCGAGGATTTCCACTGCAAGGCTGACAGTTCAGCCGCCTCAATACCTGATGTAAATAATAGCCCTGTAAGAAGAACTGCAGTGCCAGCCTGATTTTTATGGTTCATAAATGATGTCATATTCATTGTCATACTCTCTTATTAGGAAGTATCAACTTATTGGTCAACTTTTATACGTGCATCACGCCCAACCCATGCTCCGGCTGAGTTTAACACCTGCTCTTCTACTGCAACTTCATTTTCATCTATACTGATAATTTTACCGTAATTCTGCCCAAGATAATTGCCTACCACTGCAGTTTGAACCGCACCTTCAGGTGTTTGTATAATTACCCGTCGCTCAGTCTCTCTGAACAGGGTTCCAACCATGGTCAGAGAATCAAGTGGATAATTTTCCAGAGGTTCTCGCCGACGATTCGTATCAGGCCCCCCACCTGTGCGTGCTGAAATCACCCGTCTGGGCTTCAGGTTTTCTACATCAAAGGGTTCATCATATTCCTGAGCACTATACGCATAGGGTTCTATAGGTTTAATACTGGGCAATGGCTCAATTTCTTTTGCCTTCATCTTATTCGAATTTGCAACAAATTTTACGAGGTTTTCTTTCTCACTCTGCTGACAGGCTGTTAGCAATAACAGCAGTGAAGACACGACAAGTAATGTGATTTTTCTGATCATCTGCGTGCCCTCGATTTTGAACTTTTTTTCTTCGTGGCACTTTCAGTGTTATCCTCATCAAGGTAATGATATGTATTCAGAACGGCTATCATATTTAAGCTATCCCCCTTACGAGTTATCTTCACATTCCCAACCGTGACAATCCTGGACAGCGTAGACAGATCGCTGATGAATTCACCATATTGATGATAGGTTCCGTTTGCATTAATCTTGATTGGCAAAACTGCATAAAAATCTTTCACAGCCTTATTGCCCGGATCGAAAAGATTAAATTTTAACCCCTGTCCAAGACCCGCCTGGGTAATATCAATCAACAATTCAGGCACTTCAGTCTTGTTCGGTAATTGTTGTAACAGCAAGCCGAAACGCTGCCTGATTTCTTCCATTTGTTTCTGATAGGCCGGGAGATTTATCGCAAGTTTTTTTTTCTCAAGGAAGGTGGCTTTCAGCTGCACTTCCTTCTGCTCATACGCCTCAAGTTCTATTATCTGATCCTTGATAATATACCAGTATCCAGCAAACAGTATTGCCCCCGCACCAACCAGAATCAGTAGCATTTTCAAGGACACCGGCCAGGTTGAGGGATCATTGACATCAGCATTTTTGATATCGTCGATTCTGAAAGCAAAGTCAGCAGCGCGCATTACCTGCCCCCCCCTGGCCTTGCCTGAGTACTTGCAGCCATCTTCCCCGGTTTCTTCTTGGCTTTAGTAAACTTAAATTTGAGTGTAAAGTTACTGACTCGTAGACCTTTATCGTTTTTGATATTAATCACATTCAAATTAGGTGTTGTAAAAATATCCGACGCCTCTATCAATCGCATAAATTTTGAAATGGTGCCATTGGAGTCCGCAGATCCCTTCAATGTAATCTTATTACCCCTTATCTCAAACAGAGTCAGGTACATCCCTTTAGGCAAATTCTTAGCCAGACCATCAAACAACTTAACCATCCTGGTTCGGTCAGATTGTAGTTTCTGTATCACTTCCATGCGTGAAATCAGATCAGCCTTCCTCTTTTTGACTCTATTGACTTCCTGTAATTCCTTCTCGACCTTCTTTATCTGTTGCTCAAGATAAGAATTTCGCTGACCCTGCTCTTCCAGCAGTCCATTCATGTACAAATAGCCCCAATAGACAACGATACCCATTAACAACGCAACACCAATGGCGACGTTTCTAATCTGTGTATCGATTTCCTTACGGCGAAGTTCCCGCCATGGAAGCAGATTGAGTTGTGACATCTACTTACCTCCCCTCAAGGCCAGACCACACGCGACCATAAGTGATGGAGCATCCAGTGCCAGTGTTTGAGCCTTCAGCTTGGGTGACAAGGACATGTTGGAAAATGGGTTTGCGATATCCACCGGCAGGCCTGCTTTACTGGCCAATAGTTCATCAACCCCCTGGATCTGTGCACAACCACCCGCAAGCATAATGCTGTCGACTTTGTCATGCTGGGTAGAAGAATAAAAAAACTGCAGACCTCGCATCGCTTCCTGGCACATCGCATCCATGAATGGACGCAAAATTTCAGGCTGGTAATTATCGGGTAAGCCACCCACTTTTTTTGCCTGCACAGCCTCCTCAAACGAAAGACCGTAACGCCGTTGAATTTCTTCTGTCAGCTGGTTACCGCCAAAACTGTGATTACGGGTATAAACCGATTGGTTATTCTGAATTACATTGACATGCAGAGTGGTCGCACCAAAGTCCATGACCGCTGTTATTTTTTCCATCCCGCCACCCGGTAAATCCTGTACAATCTGCTCGTACGCATTTTCAACAGCGAAATATTCAACATCGAGAATCAAGGGTGTTAGGGCCGCATCCTCAAGCACCGCAATATAATCATCAACAATCTCTTTACGGCATGCAACGAGTAGAATTTCATCTTCATTGGGACTATCCGGAGCGGAACCCAGAACTTCAAAGTCAAGATTCACTTCATCGAGAGGATAGGGGATATAATGATCCGCTTCCAGTGAGATCTGATTTTCGAGTTCATCTTCGCGCAGGCCATGAGGCATGAAAATACGTTTGGAAATTACGTGCGAACCCGGAATTGCAGTAGCGGCATTCCTCGAACGTGCACCAGATCGCTTAATCGCCCGGGTAATCGAACTGCTTACCTGTTCAACGTCTGAAATTGTATTTTCAGAGACTGCATTTTGCGGTAAGGACTCAATCGAATAGTGTAGAAGTCGAAAATTATTACCGCTTTTCTCCAGTTCAACCACTTTTATGGCCGTTGAACTGATATCCAGCCCTAAAATTGCATTCGATTTTTTTGAGAAAATTCCCAATGTTTTCCTTTATATTCAGTTAGTTATGATATTTTAGTGTGACTTTGGATTAACATTTATATGCAACTATAGAACAATAAAGCCTTCTTTGACAAATTCTTTCTTAAATTATTTTTCTGGTTTTGCGCCTTTGAGACCTTTAGAATTAACCGCCCGTAGGATTATCGCCTCAAACATGTCAAAAAATACCCGTTTACCATGAGCTCAAATAAAATATTTATCCGCCTGCTATCCACCTTTATTGCGCTCCTTCTTACCGGTATTCTGGCCTTCGCTGCACTGGTTCTCTATTTCCTCCCCCAGCTCCCTGCAACGGAAGATATCATGCAGATTCAACTCAGCGTCCCATTGCGCATCTATGCTGCAAATAGCGAACTTATTGCCGAGTATGGCGAAAAGCGCCGGCTCCCAATCACCATAAAAGATACCCCTCAAAACCTGCTGAATGCCATCCTCGCCTCCGAGGATGCTAATTTTTATCATCATAGCGGTGTTTCTTTTACGGGTATTCTACGTGCAATACTCGCCAATTTCCGTTCTGGCGAACATGGACAGGGTGCCAGTACCATCACCATGCAAGTGGCTCGTAACTACTTTCTGACACGCGAAAAGACCTATACGCGTAAATTCAAGGAAGTGTTACTGGCATTCAAACTGGAAAAACAACTGGAAAAACAGCAAATCCTTGAATTGTATGTCAATAAAATTTTCCTCGGCCACCGTGCCTACGGGTTTGGTTCGGCGGCACAGGTCTATTACGGCAAGCCCCTTTCTGAACTGGAGCTGGCACAACTGGCCATGCTTGCGGGCCTGCCCAAAGCACCATCCAGCAACAATCCCATTAGTAATCCCGTCCGTGCATTGAAACGCCGCAACTATGTCCTCGGACGAATGTTAAAACTCGATTACATCACGCAGTACCAGTATGAAAATGCACTGATACGTCCTGTTACTGCAAAAAGACACGCCACTAAACCTGACATTCATGCACCTTATATAGCAGAAATGGTGCGAGACTATATGGTCGAAAATTATGGTGAAGAAGAAACTTATTCCGCGGGATACAATGTCTACACCACCATCAATGCAGACTTCCAGCGCGCCGCAAACCAGGCACTGTTCAGCGGTCTGGTCACCTATGATGAACGGCACGGTTTCCGTGGTGCGATAGGCCATGCCACAGTCGACATCAGCTCAGACAAGGACAGCCTGAATCAACAACTTTCTAAATATCATTCCGTTGGCGAACTGGTGCCGGCAATCGTACTTGGCACGAAAAATGACGTTATTACTGCCTATACAAAACAGGAAGAAATCGTCGAAATAGAAAAAGCGAACTACTCCTGGGCAAGAAAATATAAGGATGCCAATACCCTGGGGAGCAAGCC
>JAADJE010000070.1:0-18435 GCA_013150915.1 Gammaproteobacteria bacterium | reverse complement strand
GATATTGTCTATGTGCGGCAAAATAAAGAAGCTGGTTGGCAACTTTCGCAGCTACCTGCCGTCGAAGGTGCCCTGGTTTCACTCAGGCCAGATGACGGTGCCATACTGGCCCTGTCTGGGGGATTCAATTTCTTTGCCAGTAAATTCAATCGTGCCACACAGGCAAGGCGACAACCTGGGTCAAACATTAAACCTTTCATCTATTCTGCCGCACTGGACAATGGTTTTTCACCCGCCAGTATGATTAGTGGCGCACCCGTTGTAGTCAAAGACAACTCACTCGGCAGTGCCTGGAGACCAGAGAACTACAGCAGGAAATTTTTTGGCCTTACCCGTATGAGAGAAGCACTGAAGCGCTCACTCAATCTGGTATCTATTCGCCTACTACGATCTATTGGTGTCGAAAAAGCACGTAAGCACCTGCAAAAGTTCGGTTTTAAGGCAGAATACCTGCCACAGAACCTTTCGTTAGCCCTTGGTACCGCCTCCCTGTTACCCATCGAAGTAGCACGAGCCTATGCGGTATTTGCAAATGGCGGCTTTCTCATCGCGCCTTACTTTGTCGACCGTATAGAAGACTCCGCACATAACATCATCTTTCAGGCAGATCCACTGACATCCTGTAGACTTTGCCCGACTCCGGTTGAGCTGGTACCGGATGTTAAGTATGAGGAAAACATTTCTGACTTTTCTGACAAGGGCAGCCCGGTCACATCAGGGCTGGAAATCAATCCTGTTGAAAATAACAGCAGTACGCTCTCTGCGCAACAAACTGAAAACCAAAAAGTACCTGATCATGCCCCGTGGGCAATAAGCAGGGAGAATGCCTTTTTAATGAAAAGCATGTTGCAGGAAGTCATACGGAGCGGTACAGGACGAAAAGCAAAGTCATTGGGGCGCTCCGATATTGCGGGTAAAACCGGGACTACAAATGAGCAGCAGGATGCCTGGTTCAGTGGCTTTGGCCCGGGAGTAGAGACAACGGTATATATTGGTTTTGACACACCTGCCCCAATGGGTCGCCGTGAAGTAGGTGGGCGGGCAGCACTGCCGGTGTGGATAGACTATATGAGAGTGGCTCTGGACGGTGTACCTGAGAAACTCATCGACATACCCGTTGGCATTGTCCCAGCCTATATCGACAAAAAAACCGGCAAGCGAGTCTCCGAAGACCGCCCTGGCGCCATGCTGGAATATTTCATGGCTGGCCAGGAACCTGAATCAAACAAGAATCCTGTCGGGAATCCGCTATATCCTGAGGGGAAAACAGATGAAGAACTGCCTGAGGATATTCTTTGAAGAAGTTGAAAGTTGAAAGTTGAAAGTTGAAAGTTGGAAGTTGGAAGTTGGAAGTTGAAAGTTGAAAGTTTCAAGGCGAGAAGCCATTTGCTTCTACAGGGTGCTGAGTTACGTAGAGGTTCTTTTTTTTACTTTGAACTTTGAACTTTGAACTTTTAGCTTTTAGCTTTGAACTTTTTTCTTTACAGTCTTCTTTTTCGCCTTCTTCTTAACGGCCTTCTTTTTACCTACTGTGGCCCCTCGTTTCTCGGCCGCTCTGATGGCTTTTGCGCCACGGGCAGATATAAGGCGTATTTTTTTTCCCCTGGACTCCAGTTCATCCACCAGCTCTGTCGCTTTTGACAGCTTATTTTCTGCTACTTTAATCGTTGCGTCAGGTCGACCCCGGGGATTTTTTATCAGGACAAATCCACCACCATAAAACTGTTGTGTGAGACGTTTTTTTACCTTGCTTGTTTCAGCAAGTATCGATTTACATTCATCCAGAGTTAATGACTTCGGTTTCCTGTCCTTCGGTATTTTAGCATTCTTTAATCCATCAGTAATAAATGGCCCCCAGCGGCCTTCAAGAATTTGCACTGTCTCTCCTTCGAAAAGCTTTATTTCCTTCTCTGCGTCTGATTTCTTCTTATCATTAATAAAAACAAGAGCCTGTTCCAGTTCAATGACATGCGGGTCTTCCGGCTCAATTGAAACATTATTTTTTACTAGATCTATTCCCTTAACAGCTTGTTTATCAAGCAGCTCTCTGACTTCGGTGTTGACAAAGCTTGCATAGGAACCGAAGCGACCGCTGCTGACAATGACTTCTTCCCCGGCGGGCGTTTCACCGAGTACTCTTGGCAGCTCAAACAGGGGAATAACGTCTTCCAGCGAAACTTTGTCCATGCGCTGATCCGGTCGTAACCCAGCAAATAGGGGCTTTTCCTCATCTGCACTGGTACCAATCTGTGCATAAGGACCGAAACGACCGATTCTGACGCTTACCGGACGGCCGCTTTTGGGGTCAGTACCCAGCAGGCGTGCCTGCATTGCCTCGTCGCGAGAAATATCTTCCGAATTCTCCACGTCTTTGTGAAACGGCCAGTAAAAAGCAGCAATCATTTCCTGCCACTTCAAATCTCCGGCAGCAATTTTGTCAAATTCGTCCTCCACCCGGGCAGTGAAGTTAAAGTCGATGACTTCATCAAAATATTTAACCAGAAAATCCGTCACCACACCGGCTATATCGGTCGGGAACAACTTGGACTTTTCGGCACCAGTGATTTCAGTTTTGTCCTCGCTTAGAACCCGAATACCGTCTAGTGAACGAACTCTGACCCGTCTTTCATGGCCCTCTCTGTCTTCTTTATTGACGTATCCACGGTTCTGAATAGTGGATATGGTAGGGGCATAGGTTGATGGCCGACCTATGCCCATTTCTTCCAGTTTTTTCACCAGACTGGCTTCCGTGTATCTGGCGGGCGGGCGACTAAATACCTCCTGTGCCTGCATCAACAAACGGGGCAGGTTCTGACCCGTGTGCAAAGGCGGAAGCATCTTTCTATCATCGTTCTCACCATTACCATAGACCTTCAGAAAACCATCGAATATAAGCACCTCTCCCTTAGCCTGCATCGTTTCGTCTACTGTAGAAATTTCTATTGTCGCCGCCGTGCGTTCAAGCTTCGCATCGGTCATCTGTGATGCAATAGCCCGTTGCCATATTAGTTTGTACAGACGCTGCTCGTTTCTTTCACCCACAAGCTTATCGAGCGAAAAATCAGTCGGGCGTATCGCCTCATGGGCCTCCTGGGCGCGAGCAGATTTTGACTTATAGGCACGGGTTTGAATATAGTTTTTACCAAATTCACTGCCGATCACTTCTTTTGCCTGAGCAACAGCAAGGCCTGATAAGTTAACAGAATCAGTACGCATATACGTGATCTTGCCTGATTCATAAAGGCGTTGCGCAATTACCATAGTCTGTTTGACGGAGAACCCCAGTTTCTGCGATGCTTCCTGTTGTAAAGTTGAAGTCGTAAAAGGTGGGCGCGGTGACCTTTTTGCCGGTTTCTTTGTTATCTCAGAGAGCGTAAAACTTGCCTCTGCAACACGTTCAAGAAAGGCTGTCGCACCAGCCAGAGTCACTTTATCTTTGGGCAAACGGGCAGATAGCACAGCACCGTCACCCGCATCGAACTCGGCGCTTATTCTGAATGAAGACTCCGCTGCAAAGCTATCAATCTCTCGCTCACGTTCAACAATCAGCCTAACCGCAACAGATTGCACACGGCCCGCCGACAAACCTGTCTGAATCTTTTTCCACAACACCGGCGACAGCTCGAAACCAATCAATCGATCAAGTACCCTACGTGCCTGTTGCCCATTGACCAGGTTTCTATCGATACGCCGGGGATTTTCAATTGCCTTTAAAATTGCCGGCCTTGTGATTTCATGAAACACAATACGACGTGAATTTTTTTCATTAAGACCCAGTACTTCTTCAAGATGCCAGGCAATGGCCTCACCTTCTCGGTCTTCATCTGATGCCAGCCAGATCATTGATGCCTTTTTGACGGCTTTTCTCAGATTGGCGATGACTTTCTTTTTGTCGTCCGAAATTTCGTAGACGGTTTCAAAATTATTATTAATGTCTATGGCATTTTTTTTGGGTAAATCTCGGATATGCCCGTAGCTTGAGAGCACAAGAAAGCCGTCACCAAGGAATTTCTCAATGGTTTTGGCCTTAGCCGGTGATTCAACAATGACGAGATTTTCGCTCACAGATACACCTTCCGAACACGGTTTTGATTATCCAATTTGGTATACCTGCCCCATGGATTACACAGGCTACACGGATCACAGCAAGCGGCGATTCTGCCAAGATCTGCATAAGAAAACAAACGTCATCAGAAATTCTGATGAGCGATATTATACTTATTGTAATAAAAACAATTGGTTAATGGGGAATAAAACTCTTAGTGCAGGACATCCTGTTCTAGCTCAAACAGAAGATTTTCGAGCCATAGGTAGTTGGTCTCTCTTCCCGGCTGATTGTAAAGAACCATCATTGCCACCCATTTCATCTGATCCAGATCAATATTTTCAGACTCCAGGGCCATAGCACGGTCCAGTACCACCTCACGCACAGAGGGTGTGATAATCTTATAAAATTCAAGTCGTGAGAGAAAACCGACAGCCGGCAGCGATATTTTCTCTACTTCTTGATCAGAATAGATCCGCGTGCTGGACGTGGCCGTATTGATTGAGTGAGGATAGTCATCCTGCTCACAAAGTTCAGAAAGATCCTCCAGCCATTCAAATGCCTTAGTGATCTCACCCTGTTTAAAACCAGCATGGCCAAGCTCAGTAGTTAATGCCGTAACATTAGACTCTTCACTTTGTTCATAATCATCATCAATAAAGTTCTCAAAGATGTACATCAGCACATCCAGCATATTGTCTTTCATGGCAGAGTCGGGTTCCAGAGGGGAAAAAAGCTTACCGTACAGATACAAGCCTGTCGGTGGGGCATCACTTCAACGCAGTGATGGCATCTTTTTGTCAATATCATCGCCAGATCGCTGACTAATCTCTATTTGCTTAGAATTATATCAGATTGCTCAACAATCATACACAGATGAATTATACCCTAGTTTTCCTCCCTCCAGTGCCCCTCTCAATGTTCAATGTTCAAAGTTCAAAGTTGAGAGTTCACTGCTGTCCCGTTAACCTGATCTTATTTTGTCGTCATTGTCGTAGTGCTTGGGATGCAGGGAACCCAATGGTGTTGTCATTCCGGCGCAGGCCGGAATCCAGCGGTTTCAACGACTTACCGGATACCGGGTCAAGCCCGGCATGACGATGTGGCGTTAACGGGACAGCCGTGTTTTCAGTTTTCTACTTTGAGCTTTTAACTTTTCGCTTTTAACTTTGAACTAAACCTCCCCCCCGGCAAACTATCGATCAGGCCCTTAAGTTCCAGCTGACTCAGGTTCGCCGACAACTCATCAATCACCATCCCGGTACGGGATAAAAGACTGTCCAGCGTAACGGGGTCAAATCCCAGTGCATTCATTAATAGCTGCTCCGACCTGGACAGGTCGTGCATTACCCTTTCACGCTCAATTTCACTGTCATTTGTATCGCGAAGCTCTAACTTAACACTCGGCAGCATCATCAGGATTTCTTCCGCAATATCCTCTGAGGTCTCAACCAGTTTCGCCCCCTGCTTAATAAGCCAGTGACAGCCACGCGACTGGGGAGAATGAATCGAGCCGGGTATAGCGAATACCTCTCTATCCTGCTCCATCGCATACCTGGCAGAAATGAGAGAACCACTTCGTTTAGCCGCTTCCACTACCAGGATCCCCAGTGACAATCCGCTAATCACACGATTTCGACGCGGAAAATTTTTATGCAAAGGACCCGTTCCCACCGGAAATTCCGATACCATTAAACCTTTTTCCACGATCCTGTACGCCAGCTCACGATGATGCGAAGGGTAAATCCTGTCCAGGCCGGTCGCGGCAATAGCGATTGTCCTACCATTTTTATCCCCATCCCTTGCCTCCAGTGCCCCCTGGTGTGCAGCACCATCAATCCCAGCAGCCAGGCCTGACGTAATCGTTAAACCGCAGGCCGCCAGTTCAGCTGAAAATGCGCGTGCATTTTCGATACCACCCGGCGTGGGGTTACGACTGCCGACTATGGAGAGTTGGGGCGTATGCAGCAATGCGGCATTACCTTTCAGGAACAACACAGGAGGGGGCCGGTGGATCCGGGCTAACAGTTCTGGATAGTCCTGATGTTGGAAAAAAATAACTTGATGGCTAGCGTCTTCCTCCAGCCACAGGATATCCAACTCAACATTTGTCGCCTCTATTCCCTTGAGGAGGCCATCAACGGCATCATCCGTGAGACCGGGAACATGTGATAACTGCGTCCGGTTGGCCTTAAATACTGCACTTGCGGAACTAAAATATTGAAAAAGATTTGAAAAGGCTGCGGGGCCAACACCAGTGACCCTGTTCAGCGCCAGACGTGCGGTAAGTTCTTCATCCATCGGCTTCAGACTGTCCCTGTCTGACTATCTGTATCAACAGCAGATAGCGTGACGCGGTGTCAGTCCATATTAATGACCTTGTCATTGACGAGAACACCCTGTGATGAGCTCATTATCAGGCCATAACTAATTTTTTTATAGGTCTTAAATATCATTACGATTCCACTACGCTCAATCGGTAACCTGTATTTTTGCTTTGTCACGGGATCCCTTTGAACGCCTCTGTCACGCATCGTCTGCAAGACATGTCCCGGTTCCAGGCCCTGATCAGAGCCTGCAGAAAGTGTGACGACATCGCCTGCACCGTACTCAGCCATTTCTGTCACTGCGCCAAGTATATCAATCATAATAGGTTGTCTGAAAGCCTTTGGATGATAATAGGGCAAAGTCAGTTTACGCACCGCCGGTACCAGCCGATCGCCCTGAGTTATCTCCTTGTGTGACTTAATGATCCGGAGCTTCGCAGGATCCCCTGGGCGGATCATTTCCGCCTCACCCAGTGTCTCCGTTTCGTAAGCGATTATCTTTTTATTTTTTGGATTGACCAGTGCACCGCGCATCCTGATGATCTTAAATCTTGCCCCCGGTGCGCCATCAATCTTGCGCACATACATGTCACTCAACGCCCCGAGCGCCACTTCGTGATTGACACCTTCTGTAACATAGGGCAGATTGTCGAGATTTCGTGACTCGAAGATTTGCCTGTCCTCTAGAAAAGCCATGATCACCTGTGGTGGGATAACAGGAATAGCATTATCCAGTTTCTCGATATAGACAGCCGGGCCCATTTTTACTACCTTCCTGACAGCCCGTTCACGTCCACTAAGATGCTCCAGATACGGCTGGCCATCTTTGTAACGCAGCACCAGCCGGTCACCAGGATAGATTAAATCAGGGTTTTGGATCTGGCTGTTCTCGCGCCAGATTTCAGGCCAACGCCAGGGATCCTTGAGAAATTTTCCTGCAATCCCCCACAGGGTATCGCCTTTAACTACGGTATAGTCTACCGGGTGAGAGTCAGCCAGTTCTACCGAGGCAGCACTCACGGCTGCGGAAATGGCCAAGGCTGTGAAGAGAAGAGTAATTTTTAGTGCGTTAAGAATCTTCATGTGGTCTATCCCGTCTTTTTCTGGCAGTCTAGATGAATACACCAAATCTGGCCATGTCGGCTATCTATAAAAGGTGCACTTCCATCGGTTTTTCAAAGGATCATAGCACCAAGTTAAAGTAATTTCTTCATATTTTGCTCCAACCTACACTGCAAAACAGCTTCAGGGCAAGTGTTCTGTGTTATTTATTCGCCAATTATCGCTACAAAAAGCTAAAAACAGACCCACTTTTGGGTATCTCTATTAATCACGGGGTATAATTCGACGATATAGTTCTCTGACATGTTATCCAATATGGCCCTGCTAGACATACTAATTTATCCTGACCCGCGACTCCATATACAAGCACGGTCGGTTGAGCGCGTTGACAGCCGCATACAGACACTGATTGAAGACATGTCTGAAACCATGTACGCCGCACCTGGGATTGGCCTGGCTGCGCCTCAGGTAAACGTACTTGAACGAATCATTATCATAGATATTAGTGAGAGTAAGGACTCACTATTGGTGATGGTAAACCCGGAAATTATTGACATAGAAGGCTCTGCTGAACAGGAAGAAGGCTGCCTGTCAGTTCCCGGTATCTATGCACAGATCAACCGTGGCGAAGAGATCCGCGTGCGCGCGCAGAATAAGGAGGGCAAGCCGTTTGAGCTGGTGGCAGAGGGGCTGCTCAGTGTTTGTATTCAACACGAAATCGACCACCTTAACGGAAAAGTATTTGTAGACTACCTGTCACACCTGAAACGGGATCGAATCAAAAAAAAGATGCTGAAAACACAAAGAAACGCCTGATAACCATTACACGAAATACAAATAAATCGACCTATCTCCCATGAGAATCATCTTCGCCGGCACGCCGGAATTTTCTGTTCCCACTCTGCAGGCATTGCTTGCAGCCGGGTACAATGTCGTCGCAGTCTACACTCAGCCAGACCGCCCGGCAGGCCGCGGGAGAAAAACCCGCCTCAGCCCGATAAAACAATGTGCCCGGAAACATGGCCTGGTGATTGAGCAGCCCGTTACATTAAAAGATGCCACAAAAAAAATGAAAACTTTTTCTGCTGATGTCATGGTCGTGGTGGCCTACGGCCTTCTTCTGCCACCCAGAATACTGCAAATACCCGTATACGGCTGCCTGAATATACATGCCTCCCTACTGCCTCGCTGGCGCGGCGCCGCGCCGATACACCGTGCAATTGAAGCCGGTGATAAAGAAACAGGGATCACCATCATGCAGATGGATTCCGGCCTGGATACCGGGGACATCCTTGCACAATATCCCGTCATCATCGAACAAACAGATACCGCGAAACAACTGCATGACCGACTGGCAGATACCGGCGCGATGGCAATCACAGATGTCCTGTCGAATCTCGCCTACTATCAGAAAAATGCGATTCCCCAGCAGAATGAACTAAGCAGCTATGCAAAAAAAGTCAGCAAGGAGGAAAGTGATATTGACTGGACAGAAGATTGCGAGGTGATAGAACGACGTATCCGTTCTTTCAACCCCTGGCCCGGCACACAAACCTGGTATAAAGGTATCAAGTTACGAGTATCACAGGCTGAATGCAGTTTTGAAAGCTCGCCTGCCAAACCGGGGACTATCCTGTCAGCAGATAAATCCGGCATTCGCATTGCCTGTGGAAAAGGGATGTTATGCATTAATAAATTACAGCGCCCGGGCGGCAAAGTGCACGACGCTGCAGACTTCCTAAACGGCATGCAACTGGATGTAGGGACCCTACTGGAATAACAACACCTTATGACCCAGGCCAATAATAAGATCTCTGCCCGGTTTATCGCCTGCAGGGCTGTACAACTTGTAGCCGATAAAGGATTAAACAGTGACAGAGCACTGGAGGATGCCGGTATTAATAAATTAACAGACACCCGTGATGTTTCATTTGCCAAATCAATCTGCTTTGGCACGCTACGCTGGTATCAACAACTGGAAGTAATACTCTCCCTGCTGCTGGACAAACCCCTGCAGCGAAAACACCGGGATATATATTTTCTTTTGCTCACAGCGCTGTTCCAGCTATCAAAAACTGATATCGCGAAACACGGCATCGTCTCAGAAACAGTTAATATCGTTTACACCATAAGAAAAAAATGGGCAAGTGGCCTGGTAAATGCTGTGCTGAGAAACTACCTGCGACAGACTGATTCGCTGAAGAATAAGATAGATAAAGACCCCGTTGCAAAAAGCTCCCACCCGGAGTGGTTATTGCAAATCATTCAGTCATCGTGGCCAGAACAATGGCGGGAGATTACGGATGAAAATAATAAACAGGCGCCGATGTCGCTGCGCATTAATGTCCAGCGCAGCAGCAGAAAGGAATACCTCGGTCTGCTTAAAACATCCGGCATCCGTGCCCTGAGCAGTGATATTTCACCCTCCGGTATCACACTTGAAGCGCCCTGCCGGATAGAAAGATTACCCGGTTTTGACGATGGGCTGGTATCGGTCCAGGATATAGCGCCGCAACTTGCTGCTGGTCTGCTCGATCTGCAGGATGGCCAGCAGGTACTCGATGCCTGTGCTGCGCCTGGCGGGAAAACGGCTCATATAGCAGAGGCATCAAGTGGTAAGGTAAAGCTGACCGCGCTGGAACTGGATCCACAACGCCTCCTTCTTATCAATCAAAACATGATGAGACTGGGGCATAAAATTGACGTAAAGCAGGGAGATGCCTGCAAGCCGGAAACATGGTGGTCTGGTCAGAAGTATGATCGCATCCTGCTGGATGCCCCTTGCTCAGGCTCCGGTGTCATTCGTCGCCACCCGGATATTAAGCTGCTACGCAGAGCCAGCGATATCGAGCAGCTGGCACAACAACAGCGGCGGCTGTTGAATGCACTGTGGCCGCTACTGAAACAGGGCGGGAAATTACTCTACGCTACCTGCTCTATCCTGCCGCAGGAGAATGAGAATATTATCGACAGCTTCCTGTTACAAGAAGACCATGCAAAAGAGCAGCGTATAGATGTAAACTACGGTCATTCACGCCAGTCTGGAATTCAGATCCTACCTGGCGAACACCAGATGGACGGCTTCTTTTATGCTTGCCTGCAAAAAAACTAACAAACAACTCACATTCTGTCTGTTACTGCTGATCTCGTTCTGGTCCGGTGTCGCCAGCAGCCGCGGCTTCACGATGGACCGTATAGAGGCCCGCGATGACGGCGACTCTATTCAGGTTGATGGAAAACTTACCCTGAACCTGACTGATGATGTAAGAAAAGCGCTGAGCAAGAGTATCCCCCTGCAGTTGAATATGGAGTTTGTGCTCAAACGTGTACGTAATTATATCTGGGACAAGGAGGTGGCTATCTGGGTCGTACCCATTGCCATCTTCTACAAACCGGTATCGGATGAGTATGTAATCAGTAGACCGGACCTGTTTAACCAACAGGAAAGTTTCGGCAACCAGCATGCAGCCCTGGAAAGGTTAGGCGTATTCAAACAATTGGACCTACCTTTGGAGCAACCCATAAACCATGAAAAAAAGTATATACTGGAAGCACGCATCAAGCTGGATCTGAGTAAATTACCTGCCATGATGCGTCCACTGGTCTATTTTTCATCATCCTGGCACCTTAACAGCAAGTGGACAGAGTGGCCGCTCAAACACTAAAAAATATCATTACCGGTCCTGCATCGGCGCTGATTTTATCGTTAATATTATTAGCGGCACTTTTGCTGCTCAGCATTGCCGCGCAAAATTCGGCACAGCTGTCCGAGCTCTATGCCCCACTGCTCGTCATCAACCTGGTTGGCATCTTTGTTCTCCTCGTACTGAATCTGGGGAGTATTTATAAACTGATCAAGCAGGTTCGTGCGAAGGTTATCGGTTCACGACTTACCTTGCGCATGGTCGGCATGTTCACACTGCTCGCCTTTCTACCCCTATCTGTCGTCTATTACATCTCCATACAGTTTCTCAGTCACGGCATAGACAGCTGGTTTGATGTACGTATTGAGCAGGCAATGTCCGATGCCACTCTGCTTGGCCAGGTATCCCTGAAATCGTTGAAAGAAGGACAGGTCGATACCCTGAGACGCTATGTCACAGATATAGAAGAAACGACTGACAGCCTTGAACTGATTATCCTGCTTGACCGTATTCGACGTGAAGAAGGCTACAATGAAACCGCCTTATTTACCCAGCGAGGTCAGATCCTTGCTTCCAGCTCCATGCAGCCAGGAACACTGCTTCCCTCCCAGCCGGATGAGCGCGTCTTCACTGCACTTAGCACACAGGGCGTTTATGCAGACCAGGAAACCGGTATAGACGGTAGTCAGATACTTCGAATCGCCGTTACCATACCCCCCACATCGGTGGGTATGACACCTAATGTACTGCAGGCAATAAAACCGATTCCCCTGCGCTTTGCAAATTTGGAATCCAGCATCAATGCAGCCATCGGTGAGTATGATCGATTACTCTACCTGCGTGGCCCGATCAAATTCGGTTTTATCATGACATTAAGCCTGGTCAGCTTGATGACATTACTGTTGGCCGTCTGGACTGCCACTTTTTCTGCACGGCGACTGGCATCACCATTGCGAGAACTGGCTGAGGGAACCCAGGCAGTCGCCGACGGCAACTACAACACACGACTGCCCGTTACCTCCAATGACGAATTCGGAATTTTGATAAAATCATTCAACCGCATGACCCAGCAAATCTCCAGGGCACGCGAAAATGCACAACGTAGCCAGACCAAGCTGGTCGAACAACATACTTATCTGGAAACGGTACTCAGCCATCTGTCATCTGGGGTCCTGTCCTTTGGTGCCGACCGTCGTTTACGTGCCCATAATAGCCGTGCCTGTGAAATACTGGGCATAGAAAAACTGGATGAACTGTACGATCAGAATCTACATTCCCTGACCCTGACACTGCCGTCGCTAAAAGATTTCTTCAGCATTCTAGACGAAACCATGTCATCTAATCGGCCTGAATGGGACGAAGAAGTGGTTCTCTTCAGCTCACACGGGAAACAGGTTCTATTCTGTCGCGGTACACGTCTGCCCGGAAAGCTACCGGGTGAATCAGGTTATGTCTTTGTCTTCGATGACATTACCGTCATGTTGCAGGCACAGCGTGATGCCGCCTGGGGAGAAGTTGCCAGACGCCTGGCACATGAAATTAAGAACCCACTGACACCTATCCAGCTGTCAGCCGAACGCATCAGACAAAAGTATCTACATACCCTCGATGACAGCAAGAAACAAACGCTGGATCGTGCAACCCGAACCATTTCTGAACAGGTTGAATCGATGAAAGAGATGGTAAATGCTTTCTCAAACTATGCTCAACCGGTCAGTATGAGTATTCACAACGTTGATCTTAACCGCTTACTCGCTGATGTCGTCGAACTCCACAAAGGACATAATGAGCCGGTTGAGATCAAACTGTCACTGGATGATTCCATTTCCCCGATGATGCTCGACTCAGGACGTATGCGTCAGGTTTTTAATAACCTTATCGTCAATGCTACTCATGCACTCAAAGATACCGAACAGGCACAACTGCTGGTCAGCACGCAATCAGGCACTGGCAAGAAGACAGGCATCGTCACCATCCGTTTTGAAGACAATGGCCCAGGAATCCAGAAAAAACTGCTGGATAACCTGTTTGAGCCCTATGTCACCAGCAAAGAGAAAGGCAGCGGCCTGGGCCTGGCAATCGTGAAAAAGATTATCGATGAACATGGTGGGACTATCTGGGTAAAAAATGTGAAAAATAATGGCAGCTGCTTTACCATCCAGCTACCGGTAAAAGTATACGGGTCAAATGAATAGCAACAATACAAAACTGGTAAATGATGAAAAATAAACGCATCCTAATTACTGATGATGAGCCGGAAATCTGTCGGCTAGTACAGGAAATCCTGGAAGATGAGGGTTTCACCATCGCAACCGCCTATAATGCCAAACAGGCACGTAAGGTACGGCATGATTTCAAACCTGACCTTGTGTTACTGGACATCTGGATGCCCGGCACCGATGGCATAAGTCTGCTTAAAGAATGGATGGACAGTGAAGATGCCCCCCCCGCAGTCGTCATGATGTCGGGTCATGGTAGTGTTGAAACTGCAGTTGAAGCAATCCGCTATGGTGCCTATGATTTCCTTGAAAAGCCCCTCTCTACGGCAAAACTCATGGTCACTGTGCAGAGGGCGCTGCAAAACGTACAGTTACGCAATGAAAATGTTCAGCTACGGCAGCAATTACAACCACTCAATGAGCTGATAGGTGATAGTCACGGTATTCAGCAACTAAGGGAGCAGATAAAGCTGGTTGCCAACACCGAGAGCTGGGTACTGATCAGCGGCGAACCGGGCAGCGGGAAGGAAATCGCCGCGCGCATGATACATAAATTCAGTCCACGGGCTGAAGCCGAACTGGTGACAATTAATCTGGCTGCCATCCCGGCAGAAAACATTGCCGTTCAAATGTTCGGCTCGGATAAAAATGGCCTGGTCACGGCAGGCTCATTTGAGCAGGCTAAAGGCGGTACACTGCTGCTGGATGAAATAGCCGACATGGATCTGGGTATCCAGGCCAAGCTGATCGGTGCCTTACGGGAGAACCGCTTCCTGCGCGTAGGCGGTAACACACCGGTCGAACTTGATGTGCGTGTTATTGCAGCCACTACGCATGATCTTGAAGAGGAAGTCACTGCAGGACATTTTCGTGAGGATCTTTATTATCGCCTGAATGTCGTCCCCATTCGGATACCGCCGTTGCGTGAACATCCGGAAGATGTCTCCATGCTGATTGAATATTATCTTGACTATATGACCCGGGTTGAGCACCTTCCCGCTCGCCACTTCTCAACGCCATCATTAAGTGTGCTCCGCCAGTACAGCTGGCCCGGTAATGTGCGCGAATTAAAAAACCTGATACAACGTTTACTGATATTGAAGCGCGGAGTGGAAGTTACCGTTGAAGAAGTACAGTCAGCGCTGGGTAAGCGCACGGCAACAGAGGTGTCATCTGAGCCCGCTCCGGATTACAATCAGCCGCTACGTGACGCTCGTGATCAATTTGAGCACAGTTATTTACTCCACCATTTGAAAAAGGTTGGTGGCAACGTCAGTGAATTGGCTCAGATAGTCGGCATGGAAAGAACACATCTCTATCGTAAACTCAAAGCACTGGATATAAACCCAAAGAACAGCCGGAAAAATTAGTGTAATGAAAATCATTATTCTTGGTGCCGGACAGGTCGGTACATCCATTACCGAAATACTGTCACGTGAGGCAGGTGGTGATATTACCCTCGTCGATATCGATGAGGCTCGCCTGAGCCTGCTACAAAATCGTTTTGATATTCGCACGGTGCATGGCCATGCTTCGCACCCGGATGTGTTACGTGAGGCGGGGTGTGACGATGCCGAACTGATACTCGCTGTTACCAATAGTGATGAAACCAATATTGTTGCCTGCCGGACTGCCGCATTTCTGTTTAATACGCCAAAGAAGATTGCGCGTATCCGTGCGACGCAATATTTCGCCGAAGATGCGGCATTCATTCAAAAAGGACTTGGGGTAGACCACATCATCAGCCCCGAGCAGATAGTCACCACCGAGCTACTGAGGCTGATTGAAAGACCCGGCGCGCTTCAAGTATTGGACTTTGCAAGCGGCCGCATTCAGCTCGTCGCCATCAAGGCCTACGATGACGGCCCCCTGGTCGGCCATCATTTACGCGAACTGAAGGATCATTTGTCCAATATCGAAACGCGAGTCGTTGCTATCTATCGACAGGATCAGGCCATCATGCCTGATGGCGATACTGTGATTGAAGTGGACGATGAGGTCTTTTTTATTGCTGCAACAGAGCATATCCGTGCCGTGATGAGTGAAATGCGCAAGCTGGACAAGCCGGTACATACCATCATGCTTGCCGGTGCGGGCAACATTGGCTTCAGGCTCGCAGAGGCCCTGGAGGAGAAAAACTACAAGGTCAAGCTGATAGAACAGAACCCTGAGCGTGCCAGTGAAGTTTCAAAACATCTCAAACGTACTATCGTACTGATCGGTGACGCAGCAGACGAAGAACTGCTGAAGATGGAGAATATCGACAGGATGGATGTATTCTGCGCCATTACGAATGATGATGAGGCCAACATCCTGTCTGCGATGCTGGCAAAACAACTCGGGGCCCGCAGGGTAATTTCTATCGTCAACCGAACCGCCTATGCGGACCTGATAGAGCGCACCATGATCGATATTGCCTATTCACCGAAACAGGCCACTATCGGCAGCGTATTACCAAAATTTCGAACCGGTGCTCTGGAGGCAGTGCATTCCCTACGCCTGGGAACAGCAGAGGCTATTGAAGCCATCGCCCTGGATGACAAATCAAGTAAAGCCGTCGGTCATCGCATTGATGAAATCCCCTTACCGAAAGGTACCATTATCGGTGCTATTCTGCGTGACGATGAGGTGATTATCCCCCATCATGATACTGTCATTGCCGATAAAGACCACGTCATCCTGTTTGTACAGGAGAAAAAGCACATCGATGAAGTCATCAGCCTGTTTCAGGTCAGTGCGTTTTTTATCTAGCTCTACCCCTGATCCACATGCAATCACGACTTATCTTCAAAGTTCTTGGCTTCCTGATAATCATGTTCAGTGTGAGCCTGCTGCCACCCTTACTCATCGGCTGGTATGACAGAGACGCTACCGTACAGGTATTTCTACAGTCATGGGGCGGCCTACTGCTACTCGGCGTACTGATGTGGTTTCCTAACCGAAAAAAATTAGATGAATTGCGGATTCGTGATGGTTTCCTCATCGTCGTTTTGTTCTGGGTGGTACTGGCACTTTCAGGGGCACTGCCCTTCATACTGTCAGGACACCCCCAAATGTCTGTCGTTGATGCCGTGTTTGAGTCCATGTCCGGCCTGACAACTACAGGTGCAACCGTATTGATCGGCCTCGACGACCTGCCGCGCTCAATTCTTTATTATCGCCAACAGCTTCAGTGGCTGGGCGGCATGGGAATCATCGTACTCGCCGTTGCTATTGCGCCCGTTCTTGGTGTCGGTGGTATGCAACTGTTCCGCGCTGAAACCCCTGGTCCGATGAAAAATAACAAGCTTACGCCGCGCATTACCGAGACGGCTAAAGCCCTGTGGCTCGTCTATTTCGGTCTCACTGTGGTAGCTGCCTTACTTTTCTATCTAGCCGGGATGAGTCTGTTTGACGCCATCGGCCATAGCTTTTCAACGATGGCAACAGGTGGTTTCTCAACCCATGATGCGAGCATTGCCTATTTCAATAGCCCTCTGATCGACGGCATCGCGATGCTGTTTATGCTTATTGCCGGCATAAATTTTTCCCTCCACTACCTGGCCATACATCATCGCAGCCTTCGGCATTATCTTTTTGACTCCGAGGTCAAGGCCTATTTATTGATACTGTTTGTCCTGTCTCTGATCACCATAAGCCTGCTGATCAGGGAAGGAACTTTCACAGATACCCTTAGCGCTGTCCGATATGGTCTTTTTCAGGTTATTTCATTTGCCACCACCACTGGCTATACCAGTACTGGTTTCAGTTACTGGCCCGGGCTATTGCCTGTGCTTCTCATTATAGGCAGCTTTGTCGGGGGTTGTGCTGGCTCTACTGGCGGCGGCATGAAGGTAATCAGGGTAGAACTATTAATTCGTCAGGGCCGACGTGAGATTGACCGCCTGCTGCACCCCAATGCAGTGCTGCCGATAAAGCTCAATAAGCGGCCCGTTTCTGATACTGTTATCAATGCTGTCTGGGGCTTTTTCGCTCTTTATGTGATCAGCTTCGTTAGCCTCGGCCTGCTGATGATGATGACCGGCTCAGATATTGTAACCGCTTTCTCCGCCATCGCCGCTACCCTCAATAACCTGGGGCCCGGTCTGGGAGAGGTTACCGAAAACTACCGCTCTATCAGTGATGCCGGAAAGTGGATTCTGAGCTTTACTATGTTGCTGGGCAGGCTGGAATTATTTTCTCTGCTGGTAGTTCTTACACCGGCCTTCTGGAAGCGTTAGCACAATGTATTACGGGTTACCGTTACAGTTTACGTAAAACCTTATCGTACCCAATCCACAACATGGTCCTCCAGTTCATCAGGATCAAGCTCTGACTCGCTAACAACCTTTCCCCGCACTGAAGCCCCCGATTCATGCACTGTCTCCGATGAACCGGAAACCAGGGGGTGCCACCATGCCAGATCCCGCCCTTCAGC
This sequence comes from Gammaproteobacteria bacterium, assembly GCA_013150915.1. Taxonomy (GTDB): domain Bacteria; phylum Pseudomonadota; class Gammaproteobacteria; order BMS3Bbin11; family BMS3Bbin11; genus BMS3Bbin11. The sequence goes on along the minus strand of JAADJE010000070.1, from coordinate 721 downwards.
CAAACGACGATAGGCACAGTCAGCCGGCATCCAGGACAGGGCATCAAGATTGCTGGGCGTCAATTTGAGACAGTCCGGTACCCGCACACAACGGTGCTGATAGTCGCCGCAGGTGCAGGTATCCTGATCCAGTAAATAACAGACTACATCGGTATAAAAAATCTCTCCATTATCCTCATCCTCAAGCTTGACCAGACAGCATTGTCCACAGCCGTCACACAACAACTCCCATTCTTTATTGTTCATTTCAGCGAGAGGCTTTGATTTCCAGAAATCTGTCATTTGTTTTTTGATGAAAAGCAGATATTTTAAGTGAATTTTAAGTGAACTAATGCCGTATTGGAGCTAGACTAATGCGCTATCTTCACACGATACTATAAAGGATCTATACAAATGAAAAAACTACTCCCCATCCTGTTCACACTGCTGCTCGTACCCGGCATCAGCCTTGCCCAGCAGTCCGGTTCCTATGCCTCATCAAGCGCTGGAGCCTCTCAACCGCGTCCAACACCCGATGCCGTTCTCAGGATGGGCATTGAAGATCTGCAAACTTTCCTTAAGAGTGATAAGTCAGGGAATCAGGAGGCACTGATCGGATTGATACGCGCACGAATCGCCCCGCAGTTTGATATTTATGCACTGGCACGCTGGTCGGGTGGCTACTGGTACGGCCAGATGAATCCGGAACAACGAAAAGCCTTCACTATAAAGCTCGCCAAAT
>JAADJE010000057.1 GCA_013150915.1 Gammaproteobacteria bacterium | reverse complement strand
AGGAAGGTAGCAACGCTTTATGTTATGCCACTGATTCTGCTTTGGTCCTCTATGCTGATTTTGGCAACGTTGAACTGGCAAAGCTATGGCGTCTTTACACCACTGGAGATTCATTCAAGTGAATTCAAATCAGCATATAGTGGGCTTCTGAGAATCAAAACAAATACATGGAGGCGTTTCTATCCGGTACTCAAAGAAGCCAGGATAAAGGCCTATGCAGTGAGTCCTGCTTTTCGTGAGTTGAGACCCTACCTTGAGGGAGACTTGGGTAAGCAGTGGCAGGGCAGTCGAGTGGATATCCCTGCCGCCTTTTTTATCTGGGCATTTCGAGATGCCGTGCAACGAGCAGGATATTACAATTTTAATCAATCAAAAAATCCAAAAACGATCAAACAGACATTCGAGTTTTACGAGAGAATGGGTAACGAGCTCAAAGCAGCCTGTAATTCAGGCAGACTAGAATGTGCAAGTTTGCTGTCACCATTTGTACCTCCCTGGCATAATAAATTTACCGAGCTTCTTATTCCAACGTTTTATGATACTCTGAAACGACTTGTTACTTTCGATGAATTTGACTTCAGAAAGATTAACCAGTTCAGTGTGGGTAATCATCGAACATTCGAATTATTTAAAACCGTTACGAACGAAAATATTGAAGCAAACAGGGAAAGTCTCAGGTTTCTTAGACCAGACTTCTATAAGAAAAATAGTGAAAAGAAGAAACGTAGCATTCGAAATATCTGGAATAATTTTTATAGGCATTTTATCCCTGTATTCTTCACGTTATTTGTCTTTTTGATTCCTGCCAGAGGCATATACGAACTGATCAAACGTAAAGTACGACCTGTTACCGTACTGGGCCTGTCTGCTTTAGCCGCCATACTTTCCAACACGATAATCGTGACACTGGTTCAAATTACATCATACACAGAGATTGCGCGCGCAATGTATCCCGCTTATCCTATGTTGATAATTTTTGTTATTGCTGGATTTATGATGCTCTCGGAGCTGGTGAGCAGTTGGCGAAGAAAAAAAGAAAACCCTTCGCCCAACGTTTCCGGAGCTGTGGGAAAGATTAATTCAGACTAGCTATCCAGTGCTCTATTTCCCTGTTAACGTGCTGCAGCTTCAGATTTATTTGCTGGAGACTGGAGACGATGCGAATGGTACCGGAGGTCGGACTCGAACCGACACGAGCAAAGCCCACGAAATTTTGAATCTCGCGTGTCTACCAATTCCACCACTCCGGCAGCGGAAGCGAAGTATATCGGATTCTGTGTGATGGGCAAGTTTTGTCCAGGGAAGCACTTCAGGCTATCACAGGGGTGAGTGCTGCGGTAGAATTCGCGCTCTACTATATCCTGTCACGCCTGAAATGCAAAAATCCGACTTCAGTTTTAATCTGCCGGAAGAACTGATCGCACAGATACCGCTTCCTGTTCGCAGTGCGAGTCGTTTACTGGCCTGTCATCGCAACTCGCCGGTAACTGAAGATCGGCAATTCAGTGAAATTTCCAGCATTTTAAAAGCAGGTGATTTGCTTGTTTTCAATAATACACGCGTTATCCCAGCCAGGTTGTATGGTAAAAAAGACACAGGCGGACAGGTAGAAATTTTGCTGGAGAGGATTCTGGATGACACACGATTTGTCGCCATGCTGCGCTGCAGCAAGACACCGCAAGTAGGCCAGAAAATTTTTATTGCTGATGACCAGGCTGTTAGATATGAAGGAAGAAATGGTGATTTCTTTCTGTTCAGTCGCGAAGATGGGAAGCTACATCAGTTTTTCACTGAGTACGGCCGGATGCCACTCCCTCCTTACATACAGCGCAAGGCTGATGAGCAGGATAAAGAGCGCTACCAGACAATTTTTGCCCGGAAACCGGGTGCAGTAGCTGCCCCGACAGCTAGCCTGCATTTTGATGAAGCCATATTGCAAAGTTTGCAGCAGAAAGGAGTTAATACCGCTGAAATCACCCTGCATGTTGGTGCAGGAACCTTTCAGCCGCTACGCGTTAACGACCTGAAGCAGCATGTCATGCATGCTGAAACTTTTGATTTATCAGTTGAGACTGTTAAAAAAGTTCAGGAAACAAAAGCAGCAGGCGGCAGGGTGTTTTCGGCAGGAACAACCACTCTGCGTGCGCTGGAGACTGCATCTGCTGATGGCATTCTCAAACCGATGTCCGGTGATACACGCCTGTTTATTACACCGGGTTACAAATTCAACACCGTTGATGGTCTGATTACCAATTTTCACCTGTCAGAGTCAACCCTATTAATGCTGGTTTCAGCATTCGCCGGTGTGGATGAAATCAGGCACATTTATCGCTATGCGATCAGTAAGAAATACCGCTTTTTCAGTTATGGAGATGCAATGATAATTCTTCCCGAGGCAACAGTGTGAAATTTGATATTCTAAACACTGACGGCAAAGCACGTACAGGAAAGCTGGATTTTCCTCGTGGCACGGTCGAAACCCCTGCCTTTATGCCTGTTGGTACCTATGGCACGGTCAAAAGCATGACTGCAGAAGAGCTGATGGCAAGTGGTGCGCAGATTATTCTTGGTAATACCTTTCACCTTATGTTGCGTCCTGGATTGGATATTATCCGTGCGCATAGCGGGTTGCACCAATTTACCCACTGGGAAAAACCAATTCTTACCGATTCAGGCGGTTTTCAGGTCTGGTCTTTAGGGAAAATGCGCAGGATCTCTGAAAAGGGTGTACATTTTCGTTCCCCTGTCGACGGTGCCGAGGTATTTCTTGGCCCTGAAAGGTCGATCGAGATCCAGCATGTGCTGGATTCTGACATCGTAATGATTTTTGACGAATGTACGCCATACCCGTCAACGGAGGATGAAGCGGCAACATCCATGCGACTGTCATTACGTTGGGCAGAGCGTTGTAAAACTATACACGGTGAGCATCCGTCCGCACTTTTCGGTATCGTGCAGGGGGGTGTGTTCCGGGATTTGCGGCAGGAGTCTATCGAAGGTTTAAGAAATATTGGTTTTGATGGTTATGCCATCGGTGGTTTATCCGTAGGGGAGTCAACAGAGAAGATGCTCAAGGTACTGGATGGCCTGAATTCCTATATGCCTACCAAAAAACCACGTTATTTGATGGGTGTCGGCAAACCTGAGGATATTGTTGAGGCTGTTTCACGTGGCATTGATATGTTTGACTGCGTTATGCCAACCCGTAATGCACGCAATGGCTGGTTGTTTGCCGCAAACGGTAATGTGAAGATTCGCAATGCAAAATATGCTGAAGATACCGGTCCAGTCGATGAAGAGTGCGCCTGTTATACCTGCCGCTACTATTCAAGAAGTTATTTGCGTCATTTACAAGCTTGTAATGAAATTCTCGGGGCACGACTGGCGACGATACATAACCTGCATTATTATCAGAAGCTGATGCGTGGTTTGCGCGAGTCTATTGCGGACAAAACACTTGCACAATTTATTGAGAATTTCTATAGAAAACGGGGCACCCTCCCACCTGATGTGGCATAATCCCGCTGTTTTATACCGGGGCAAAATACCTTATCCCCCTGTTTTGTTTATTTCAGAGAAACAAATAAATGTTTCCCCGAATATATGACTGGAGTTTACCATGAGTTTATTTATTTCTGATGCCTACGCACAGGCTGCTGGCGCATCTCAACAGGGTAGTTTGATGTCATTGCTGCCTCTCGTTGCTATCTTTATTGTTTTTTATTTTCTGCTTATTCGTCCACAGCAAAAACGGGCAAAAGAGCACAAAAAAATGACCGAAGCCATTGCCAAAGGTGATGAAGTGGTGACCACGGGTGGGACCCTTGGCAAAGTCACCAGAGTTGGTGAATCATTCATCACGGTAGAAGTTGCTGCAGGGGTGGAAATCAAGGTGCAGCGGGCAGCCATTCAGGCGCTGATGCCAAAAGGAACAATCAAGTCAGCATAAAATCTTAAGAACTGCCCTGGAAAACCTATGAATAAGTACCCACTCTGGAAATATCTGATTATCCTGGCTGTCATCGTCCCGGGCTTCTTGTATGCATTACCCAATCTGTATGGTGAAGATCCCGCGCTGCAGATTTCAGCCACACGTACCGCTGTGATTGATGAAAGCACAGAACAACAGATTAAGAGCGCTTTAACTGACAGGGGGATTTCCTTTTTCGCCCTGCAAAGGCAGGAAAACGGCATACAGATACGATTCAAGGACACCGATGATCAGCTGAAAGCAAAAGAGGTCGTTGAAAAAGAATTGGGTGAAAAATATACCGTTGCCCTGAACCTTGTTCCGGCCACCCCGGCCTGGATGGAAACCTTTGATGCCAGACCCATGTATCTTGGACTTGATCTTCGTGGGGGGGTCCATTTTCTGATGGAGGTCGATATAGACGGTGCGATCAGTAATACAGAAAAACGTCTGGTTTCTGATCTGCGTTCAGGCATGCGGGAGAAAAAGATACGTTATCTGAGCGTGAGCAGTTCAAAAACGGGTGGTATACAGGTCATTTTCCCTGATCAGGAGCGACTTGCTCAGGGTCTTATCGCGGTAGAAGATGATTTTACCAGTCTGTCGGCCAAAGAAGTTGAAAAGGACGGCAAGCCAACACTGATTCTGCGTCTGACTGAAGCGGCAAAAAGAGAAATAAAGGACACCTCAGTCAAACAGAATATGACTGCACTGAGGAATCGGATTAATGAACTGGGTGTCGCAGAGCCCATAGTGCAGCAGCAGGGTGATAACCGTATCGTCGTTCAGTTGCCGGGCATTCAGGATACGGCCAGGGCAAAAGAAATTATCGGCCGTACGGCAACACTTGAAATAATGATGGTAGATGAGAAAAATAGCGGCGATATACAGGCCGCACTCGAAGGACGTGTGCCGGTGGGTTCACGTCTTTATCGTGATCGGCACAATGCACCTATTCTGCTTAAAAAAGGGATTATCTATTCCGGTAGCAACATCATTGATGCAACGGCCGGCATTGACTCACGAAATGGCAGTTCTGTCGTCAACATTACCCTGGATGCACGCGGTGCTTCGATAAATCAGCGCATAACGGGCGATAATATTGGGAAACGAATGGCGGTGGTCTACGTTGAACAGAAGAGTTCAATTAAGAAAGATGAGCAGGGTAATGTGGTTGTTGATAAAAGTGGACGCCCGGTAAAAGTAAAGAGCCGCATAGAGGAAGTCATAACTGCACCTGTCATTCGTGACCAGCTGGGTAAGCGCTTTCAGATCGAAGGCCTGGACAGCAGTAAGGAGGCGCGTGATCTTTCATTGTTATTACGCGCAGGTGCCCTGGCTGCACCGATAGAGATTGTCGAAGAGCGAACTATCGGCCCCAGCCTGGGTAAGGAAAATATCCGTACCGGCTTCCTCTCCGTCACGTACGGTTTAGCCGCGATTCTTATTTTCATGCTTTTTTATTACCGTGTTTTCGGTTTGGTCGCTGATATCGCGCTGGTACTTAACCTGGTATTGATGGTTGCAGTTTTGTCATTATTTCAGGCGACATTAACATTACCCGGCGTAGCAGGAATTCTGCTGACAATAGGTATGGCTGTTGATGCAAACGTTTTGATTTTCGAACGCGTACGGGAAGAACTTCGTAATGGTGTCACACCTCAAGCGGCTATTCATGCCGGTTATGACAAGGCCTTATCGACCATCGTCGATGCAAATATCACGACCCTTATCGCGGCAATTGTCCTGTTTAACTTTGGTACCGGACCGATTAAGGGTTTTGCTATTACCCTGTCTATAGGAATTCTCACATCTATGTTTACCGCGATCATGGTTAGTCGCGGAATAATCAACAAGATTTATGGCGGTCGCCAGCTCAAAAAGCTGGCGATTTAGGAGCAATAAATATGGCTACCAAAGGAAAATATAATATAGATTTTCTCGGCATGCGCAAGCTGGCTATGGGTTTTTCATTGTTGTTTGTGACCATTAGTATTGCCTCTCTTGCCATACGTGGACTGTCGTTTGGAATTGATTTTACCGGTGGTACGCTGGTAGAGGTTTCATACCAGAATACAGTCGAAATAGAAGATGTGCGTAACACCTTGTCTGCTGAGGGTTACAAGGATGCTGTCGTCCAGTATTTCGGTACGGCCAAGGACGTCATGATACGGGTACCGCTGAAGGGTAAGGAAAAAGGTGCCCTGGTCAGTGAGAAAATTATGCGCTCTCTGCATAAAAAAAAGAACGAGTTTGTCACTGATACCGACCCCATAAGCAAGGAACAGACCTGCTCGGTTAAAGGGCAGCGACAGGTCTGTCTGGTTCAGATGAGGCGAGTAGAGTTTGTGGGTCCGCAGGTAGGTGATGAGTTGGCTAATCAGGGTGGCCTGGCGATGCTGTATGCTTTGTTTGGTATTCTTGCCTATGTCGCTTTTCGTTTTGAATGGCGTTTTGCGGTGGGTTCAGTTATTGCTCTGGTGCACGATGTCATCATCACCGTTGGCGTATTTTCAGTCTTCCAGATGGAATTTTCATTAACCGTGCTTGCTGCAATTCTTGCCGTCATTGGCTATTCATTGAATGACACCATCGTCGTATTTGATCGTATCAGAGAGAACTTTAGAAAGCTGCGCAAGGAAAGTCCTCAGGAAATCATGAACAGATCCATAAACCAGACCCTGCCGCGTACAATACTGACATCGTTGACAACACTTCTGGTACTGATTTCGCTGTATTTCTTTGGTGGAGACATTATTCATAACTTCTCTGTGGCATTAATCCTGGGCATTGTCATTGGTACCTATTCATCTATATATATCGCCAGCCCTGCAGTACTGATGCTTGGCATATCACGTGAGAATCTGCTACAGGTGAAACAGGAAGGTGGGGAAAAGAAAGCGGCTCCGTGATCGTCTTTGATAAATTCATAGATAGAGGTCCCCTGGAGTGATAAATGTGGAGTAGATATGTTCAGTAAAGATATGAAAATTGTTGGCTACGACGATGAACTGGCCACAGCAATTAAGGGTGAGGAAATGCGTCAGGAAGATCATATTGAACTGATCGCCTCCGAAAATTATGCCAGCCCGCGAGTGATGGAGGCGCAGGGCTCAGTAATGACAAACAAATATGCAGAGGGCTACCCTGGGCGGCGCTACTATGGCGGTTGTGAGTATGTCGATATCGCCGAGCAACTGGCTATAGACCGTGTAAAGGAACTATTCGGTGCTGATTATGCCAATGTACAACCGCACTCCGGTTCACAGGCCAACGCCGCAGTATACCTGGCATTGCTGCAGCCAGGTGAAACGATACTGGGCATGAGTCTGGCACATGGTGGCCATCTTACCCACGGTGCTAACGTGAATTTTTCGGGTAAATTGTTTAATGCGGTACAGTATGGTCTGAGCGCAGAAACGGATGAAATTGATTATGATGAAGTGGAGCGACTGGCGAATGAACACCACCCAAAGGTGATTATTGCTGGTTTTAGTGCCTATTCAAGAGTTGCAGACTGGCAACATTTTCGTGATATTGCTGACAGTGTCGGTGCCTATTTGATGGTTGATATGGCCCATGTGGCGGGTCTGGTTGCCGCTGGTGAATATCCCAATCCTGTAGCCATTGCTGATGTGACGACTTCAACGACGCACAAAACTCTGCGTGGTCCCAGAGGGGGGATTATTCTTGCCAGAAGCAATGAAACTATCGAGAAAAAGCTCAATTCTCTCGTTTTTCCGGGGACACAGGGCGGTCCACTGATGCATGTTATTGCCGCCAAAGCGGTTGCTTTTAAGGAAGCGCTGGAGCCTGGATTCAAGGATTATCAGCATCAGGTGGTGATAAATGCCAGGGCTATGGCAGACACTATCATCGAAAGAGGATACCGCATCGTGTCAGGTGGAACCGATAGCCATCTGATGCTGATTGATCTGATAAAACAGGCTATTACCGGCAAAGATGCAGAGGCTGCACTTGGCCGGGCTAATATAACAGTCAATAAAAATGCAGTACCCAATGATCCCCAATCGCCTTTTGTGACCAGCGGAATTCGAATTGGAACGGCAGCCACCACGACGCGTGGCTTTACAGAAGAGGATTCTCGCAATTTAGCGAACTGGATGTGTGATATCCTCGACAACATTAATGATGAAATAGTTATCTCACAGACCAGAACCAGGGTAACTGAACTTTGTGCTGAACGACCTGTTTATGAGTAGGCACGGGTAAGCACAGGAAATCCACAAGTCATGCACTGTCCGTACTGCAATACAGAAGACACAAAAGTTATTGACTCGCGTTTAGCGAACGATGGCGGGGAAGTCCGTAGAAGGCGCGAATGTCTCAACTGTCATGAGCGCTTTACGACCTACGAAAAGACAGAGTTACCCTATCCTTCAATAAAGAAAAATGATGGCTCTCTGGAAGATTTTTTAGAGTTAAAATTGCGAGCAGGTATCATGCGTGCACTGGAAAAAAGACCGGTGAAAATCGAGGACGTTGATGCGGCCGTCGCACGCATTATCCATAAGTTACTGGGCCGCAGTGAACGTGAAGTGGCATCCAAGCAAGTAGGGGAGTGGGTAATTGAAGAACTCGCTCTGATTGACGATGTTGCTTATGTCCGTTTTGCATCAGTGTACCGGAGATTCCAGGATCTGGATGCCTTCCATCGCGAGCTGGATCTGCTGAAACGCAATCGCACGAAAAAAAATTCAGCTATCAGTATCGTAAAAACAAACGAACAGTCCTAAGCTCTGAGAATTATTCCGTGAGCGGTGTTATTTTTAGCGCAGTCGATCATCAGATGATGGCTGAGGCCCTGTCTCTGGCGCGTAAAGGAATAGCGACTACCCAGCCGAACCCACGTGTTGGCTGTGTCATTGTTAAAAATGAAGAAGTAATCGCACATAGCTGGCATAAAAAGGCAGGATGCGAGCATGCTGAAGTATTGGCACTGCAACAGGCTGGAGAACAGGCGAAGGGTGCGGTTGTTTATGTCACATTAGAGCCCTGTTCACACCACGGACGCACACCGCCCTGCGCAGATGCTTTGATAGAGGGTGGTGTAGATGAAGTTATTATTGCTATGGAGGATCCCAACCCACTCGTGGCTGGGCAAGGCATAAAAAAACTGGAACAGGCGGGAATTAAAGTTCGTAGTGGTTTGCTAAGACAGCAGGCAATAGAATTGAACCGCGGCTTTGTTCGTCGAATGAAGTGTGGTCGGCCCTGGGTAACAGTAAAGTTTGGCACCTCTCTGGATGGACGTACCGCGATGCATAACGGTGAAAGCCAGTGGATTACAGGGCCAGCAGCGCGTGCTGATGTACAACGTCTGCGTGCAGCAAGCAGCGCTATTCTAACAGGGGCCGGTACGGTACTTACGGATGACCCGTCACTGACAGTCAGGCTGAATGGCTCAGCAAGGCAGCCACTGCGGGTGGTACTGGATAGCAATCTTAGTATTCCTGATAGGGCAAAAATATACAGTGATGGGCACCCATTGTTGCTTGCCACGGTATTGGATGAAAAAGATGACCGTTTTCAACAACTAAGGCGGCATGGCATTGATATTCATTCTTTCCCTGCAGACGAGTCTGGTCGTGTGAATGCTAAATGCCTGTTGCAATCCCTGGCGGCAGATTATTTGTGTAATGAGATACTGGTTGAGGCCGGGTCGGTAGTATGTGGCAAGCTGCTGGCCAATGAACTGGTTGATGAAATTGTGTTGTACTTTGCGCCAGTACTTATGGGGTCGGGAGCCAGGGGGATGTTTGATATCCCGGAGCTTGATACCATGGTACAAAGAATCCATATGGCCGTGAAAGATGTCAGGCCAGTAGGAAAGGACTGGCGTTTCACAGTACAACCGGTTTACCAGAGCGAAGCGGAATAGACATGTTCACAGGAATTATAGAAGCCACGGGCAAAACCATCAGCCTGCAGCGCAAAGCGAGTGATGCCAGAATCAGCATCTACACTGGCAGGCTTGATCTCAGCGATTCGAAAATAGGTGATTCCATCGCGGTAAACGGTGTTTGCCTGACGGCTGTATCCTTTGCAGAAGATGGTTTTGAGGCGGATGTTTCAGCAGAAAGCCTTTCTCGTACCACACTGGGACAGTTGAAATATGACAGTCCAGTAAACCTGGAGCTGGCAATGCGTCCAGACACACGATTTGGCGGCCATATAGTCAGTGGTCATGTTGATGGTCTGGGGAAAGTGCTTGATATACGGACAGCGGGTGAATCAATTAGCCTGAGAGTGCAGCTGCCCAATGAGCTGGCCTGCTATGTTGCACAGAAGGGCTCTGTGACGATTGATGGTGTAAGTCTAACCGTCAATGCTGTTCATAATCATGAATTTGAGGTCAATATCGTCCCACATACCCAACAGGAAACGATTATTGGGCACTACAAACTGGGTAGCCACGTTAATATAGAGGTTGATATCATTGCGCGCTACCTTGAAAGAATGCTTCAATGCGGAAAAATTAAAATTAGGGCAGGTCATACAAATAATGACGAATCCTTGCTGGAAAAGATACACGACATGATGGATGACGGAACTACCGTTCGCTAACCATCCGGAAACTAAAAATGAGCCTCGATAAAATTGAAGATATTCTTGACGATCTGCGTCAGGGCAAAATGGTCATCCTGATGGATGATGAAGACCGTGAGAATGAGGGGGATCTGCTGATGGCAGCGGAATGTGTTACCCCTGGTGACATTAATTTCATGGCACGGTATGGCCGCGGCCTGATTTGTTTGACGCTGACAGAAGATCATTGCAGGAAACTCGATCTACCTTTGATGGTCAACAATAATCGTACGCCCTATGCGACAAACTTCACGGTCTCCATCGAAGCAGCTGAAGGTGTAACAACCGGTATTTCGGCGGCGGATCGCGCAAAAACTGTGCAAGTCGCTGTCAATGAAGAGGTCCGGGCAGATGACATCATTACTCCGGGCCATGTGTTCCCTCTGATGGCACAAAAAGGTGGCGTACTTTCTCGGGCTGGGCACACTGAGGCCGGTGTCGACCTTGCCGCACTTGCCGGTTTACGACCGGCAAGCGTAATCTGTGAAATCTTGAAAGATGACGGTACCATGGCGCGTATGCCGGATCTGCTTGAATTCGCAAAGCAGCACAAGCTGCGTATCGGGACTATCGAAGACCTGATTCGTTATCGCAGAAAATATGATTCGCTGTTGAGACGCGAAGGGGAGACGTATTTCGACAGTCGCTATGGGCGTTTTAAAGCGAATGTTTATCGTGACACATTGAGTGACCGTGAACACCTGGCACTGGTGCGAGGAAATATAGAGGCTGATACCCTGCCAGTGATCCGAGTACAGGTTCACAATGGCCTCTATGATTTGCTGGGCGACCTGGAGGAAGAACCGGGCTGGACCATAAACAATGCGATGGCGCGTATGGCAGATGAAGAAAATGCAGTATTAGTTATACTCAACAATGCGGACAGTGATACCGGTTTGCTTGACTCTCTAAAGGGTTCATTACTCGATAATGTGGAAAAGGATCGGAATGACAATCAGGATAAAAGTGTGTCCGCTGACCCGGAAACCCTTAGAACCTTTGGTATTGGTTCACAAATACTGTCGGATCTTGGTGTGAAAAAAATGCGGGTGATCAGCGGTTCGCCATTAATTATGCACTCATTGGCAGGATTCGACCTGGAAGTGGTAGAATTCATTACTCAATAACTATTCGGATAAAAACATGAGTCATATCAAATCGATAGACGGAGATTTTAATGCAGGAGATGCAAAGTTTTGTATCCTTGCTGCACGCTTCAATTCATTCATCGTTGAGCGCCTGGTAGACGGTGCAGTCGATGTATTGGTCCGCCACGGCACTGGCCGTGAAAATATCGAAATCATCCGGGTACCGGGTGCCTACGAGATGCCTATCAGTGCTCAACGGGTCGCACAGACGGGCAACTATGATTCGATTATCGCACTGGGTGCGGTAATTCGTGGTTCAACGCCCCATTTTGATTTTGTTGCCGGTGAATGCAGCAAGGGCCTGGCACAGGTCAGCCTGGCTGCTGATATGCCAATTATTTTTGGTGTTTTGACCACTGATACTATCGAACAGGCCATTGAGCGGGCTGGAACTAAAGCGGGTAACAAAGGTGCTGACGCAGCCCTTGCGGCGATCGAAATGGTCAGCCTGTTCAACAAATTAGAATCCTGATGTCCGGTAGCAGTCGTCATCTTGCTCGACGTGCCGCGATTCAAGCCCTGTATCAATGGGAAATGACACAACAGTCCCGTCAGGAAATCGAAAAGCACTTTCTCGCTGATGATTGTTTACAAAAGGTTGATAACGAATACTTTAAGGAGCTGGTACACGAGATCCCGAGACTTGTGGAAGATATTGACGGGAGCCTGTCATCCTTCATAGATCGTGACATTACTTTGGTTGACCCAATCGAAAAGGCTGTATTACGCCTGGCTGCCTATGAGCTCATTTACCATGCTGAAATTCCCTATCGCGTAGTACTCAACGAAGCCATTGAGCTATCCAGAACTTTTGGTTCTGATAATGGCTACCGATTTGTCAATGGTATTCTGGATAAAATGGGTGCAGAAGTTCGCTCCGCTGAGGCAAATGTACGTTAGACCATAACTCCGTTGGACGAATTTTCCCTCATTCAGCAGTTTTTTTCTGTCGCACAGAACAAAACTGCTCAAGATGGTGTCATTCTTGGCATAGGCGATGATGCCGCTATCATAAAGCCAGCTGAGGGAGAGGTACTACTGTTCACGACAGATACACTGATTAATGGTGTTCATTTTCCTCTGGATACAGCCGCCAGGGCCATTGGCCACAAGGCCCTTGCCGTCAATTTGAGTGATATTGCCGCGATGGCAGGACAGGCGCGATGGTTCACCCTTGCCCTTAGCCTGCCAGAACCCGATCCTGCCTGGCTGAAGGATTTTTCAGAGGGTTTGTTTGCACTGGCGAAACAATTCAGTGTCAGCCTGGTAGGGGGCGATACGACACGTGGCCCCTTATCAATAACATTGTCAGTTATTGGAACCATTCAAGAAAAACGGGCAATTAGACGGTCAACGGCTAAACCGGGTGATGCGATTTATATCACTGGTCACCTGGGCACGGCCACACTAGGGCTGGCCGCAATTAATGATGAGATTACCCTGTCTGAGATAGACCTCTCGAATTGCCGTAATAAACTGGATTTTCCTCAACCGCGTCTGCAGGAAGGCTATTTTCTAAGAGACTATGCTTCATCGATGATTGATATCTCTGATGGTCTAACTTCAGATCTGGATCACATACTGCGGGCAAGTGACTGCCGTGCTGTTATTGATTCAGAAAGCCTAAAAAAGGCTTTGCCTGCAACAATAGATTTACCGGACAGGAAGGTCATTGAGGCGGCTCTTTATGGCGGTGATGATTACGAACTACTGTTTACTGTTGCGGCGAGTAAGGTTTTGAAGCTGGAACAATCCTGGCCGCACACTTTCTCACCATTAACACAGATCGGTGAAATCACGAAAGGTGAAGGAATGGTTCTGAAAGGGGACAACGGGCAGGATATGAAAATTACCGCATGCGGATATAATCATTTCCATGACTGAAAAAAAGGATACAGGGACTTCACACTGCAAAGGAATTATGCGTGACCCCATTCACTGGCTTGCAGTTGGGTTTGGTAGCGGATGTAGCCCCTATGCACCCGGAACATTTGGGACATTGGTAGCTATCCCAATCTTCTTGTTATTAAAGGAAACCCCACTTTGGGTATATCTGTTTATAACCCTGCTGATGTTCCTTATCGGTATTTGGCTCTGCGGTAAAACAGCAAAAAAACTGGGCGTCCATGATCATTCTGCTATTGTCTGGGACGAGATTGTCGGTTACCTGGTAACTATGATTGCTGCACCACAGGGCTGGGTCTGGATTGTTATTGGTTTCGTGCTATTTCGTGTTTTTGATATTCTTAAACCTTGGCCAATCAGTATTGCAGACAAACGGATTAGCGGTGGCTTCGGTATTATGATTGATGATGTTCTTGCGGGGATAGCTGCTTTTGTCGTTCTCCATGGTTTCTATTACAGTATTGTCTTATGGCAGAAATAATTAAAAAAACAGAGAAAGAATGGGAACTTGATCTGACTGCAGAGGAATTTGCAGTTTGCCGACAGAAAGGGACAGAAAAGCCATTTTCTGGCGAATATTATGATTCAAAAGAAGAGGGGGTATATCTGTGCTGTTGTTGCGGTGAACCTCTATTCAGTTCTTCTGCAAAATATGACTCAGGATCGGGCTGGCCCAGTTTTTTCCAGTCGTTAAACCATGACGCGGTGAAAGAAGAGCTGGAGGGTACACACGGTATGACTCGCACAGAAATACTGTGCAACCGCTGTGGTTCACACCTGGGGCATATTTTCCCGGATGGGCCTGACCCTACTGGTCTCAGATATTGTGTCAATTCATTGTCACTGAAATTAGAGAAGAAAGATTGATAACAACATGACTGACTTCATTAACAAGACAAGTATTACTGTGTGCAATCCCTATACGACCGCTGATGGCTCAACAATACGTGAATTGATGCACCCGGAACAGCACGGTAATCAGAACCAGAGTCTTGCTGAGGCAAGCATTTCAGCAGGGTGTATTACCCGGCTACATAGGCATTTTATTTGTGAAGAACTGTACCATGTGACACAGGGCGAAGGTGAAATGACACTGGGAGAAAAAAGATTCCCGGTAAGTGTCGGCGATACTGTATGTATCCTGCCCGGCACAGTCCATCAAATAAGAAACACTGGCGAAAATGATTTGAAAGTATTATGTTGCTGTGCCCCTCACTACTCACATGCTGATACAGAATTGATTGATGACTGATTCTAACTAACAGAGGTGCCCTGGTGTATCTCCACAGAGTCAGACAGGAACATTGAATCTTATTACGAGGTTTTTTAATGCCCAGGATTTACATAGCCGGTCATAGAGGAATGGTTGGAAGTGCTTTGTGTCGAACTGCAAATAGCAGGGGTTACCACGACATTATTACTCGCACACATAAACAACTGGATCTTTTAGATCCGCAGGCCGTTGGTGATTTTTTAAAAGCAGAAAAACCCGACTGGGTATTTCTTGCGGCTGCAAAAGTAGGTGGGATCTATGCCAACGATACCTACCGTGCTGACTTTTTACTGGAAAACCTTAAAATCCAGAACAATATAATAGAGTCCGCATTTAAAAACGATGTATCAAAATTATTATTTCTTGGCAGCAGCTGTATTTACCCCAAAAATGCCCCACAACCGATAAAAGAAACAGACCTTCTTACGTCAGCATTAGAGCCCACAAATGAACCCTATGCGATCGCAAAAATTGCAGGGATAAAACTATGCGGGGCATTTAATGATCAGTATGGAACCAATTATATTAGTGTGATGCCTTCGAACTTATATGGAATAGGTGATAATTATCACCCGGAAAATGCCCATGTTCTACCCATGCTAATAAGACGGTTTCATGAGGCAAAAATTAATAAAGACAGTGTAGTAAGCGTTTGGGGTACAGGTAAGCCGAGGAGAGAGTTCCTGTTTGCTGATGATATGGCTGAAGCATGCTTTTATCTGATGGAGCAGTATGATACTGCTGATATAGGCGAGTTGATTAATGTTGGCACCGGCGAGGATATAAGTATTAAGGATTTAGCCAGCCTGGTAAAGAAGGTGGTAGGTTTTGAGGGTGATATTGTTTTTGATACAACAAAACA
>JAADJE010000009.1 GCA_013150915.1 Gammaproteobacteria bacterium | reverse complement strand
AAGGCACCTTGCCCATAAACACCGACAGTGATGGGGATGGGCTGACCAACCTCATCGAGTGGTACCAGTACGGCACCGACAGCGCCAACCCGGACAGTGATGGCGATGGCACCCTGGACGGGGCAGAAATCGCAGCCGGTACGGACCCCAACCAAATCACCAGCTTCCCCGGCGATGGGGATATCAACGAGAACGGGGCTACCAACCTGGGCGATCTCGTGCTCCTGTATCAGTTCGTCATGGGCAACCGCATACCGACAGCCGCCGAGTTCACGCATGGAGATATGAATCAGGACGGGCAACTCAATGTCGCTGATCTCCTGCTGCTCCAGCGGCAGTTACTGCAAGCCTGGCTGGGCATGGAGACGGGTACCGCTATAGCGAAGGCCAACGTCAATACCGGACGACGCCAGACCACCACTGCGCTACCGGTGCTGGACTGGCTGATCACACCGGCGCAGGCGCTGCCGAGTAATAATGGGTTCCTGTATTATGTGCACAATGATCCGCTCGGGACGCCGCAAGCCCTGACCAATGAAGCTGGAACTGTCGTATGGACCGCTCAATACGATCCGTTCGGCAAGGCCACCGTTAACGAAGACCCGGACAACGATGGGAACACCGTCACATTAAACGCTAGGCTCCCCGGTCAGTATTATGACAAGGAAACCGGCCTCCACTACAACTACCTCCGGTATTACGATCCAAATATAGGCAGGTATCTCACCAGTGATCCGATTGGCCTTGAGGGTGGTCTAAATCTTTATCTATATGCATATGCGAATCCAGTAAGCTGGATGGATCCATCTGGTTTGCTTGGCATCGCTGACCTGCCCTCAATACCGCAACCAATAGTCAATGCTGCTGTTGGATTTGGTGATGGGGCGGCAGCGGCAATTACATTTGGGCTGCTTGATTTGCAGGATATAAGAGATGTTGCAGGAATTGATGGCAGTGTTGATAAATGTTCCGGTGAGTTCCAGAATTTTAACCTAGCAGGTAAAGGTGTTGGTACTCTAGCCATAGGCGGAGCGCTTTTTAGTAAGTTTGGTGGAAAATTCTTTGGAAAGGGAGGAATTCTCAACAGGGGTCCTAATTTCAGAATAGGTGTTGGGAGAAAGGGAGGAGATAGTGTAATCAGGGTTGCTGGGAAGGCTGTTGAGAAAATAACTGGGAAGAAGAAGATCGATATAATCAACCGTGGTCCAATTCGCAATAGACGAAAATAAAAGGGCATATGGATTATGGAAAAATTAACAGAATTCCAGGTGGCATGTGAAAAAAAGCTGTCAAATTCGTTAGCTACTATCAATAAGCAACTTTGTGGAAGAGAAGTAGGGGAAATAACCGACACCTATTTCGATCGTGCAAATGAAACGTATATTCATGCCAGCGTGGATGAAACAAATATCGACTTATGGATTTACGATGATGGTGCGATGTTCTCTGGTCCAGGATTGGATATGCGCTATGAGCGAGAGGACTATGCTAGTGAAGAGGAACTCATGAATGCTTTTGTAACGGAGTTATTGACAGCGTTAAGAAACACGTAACCAAATAAGTCTTCAGATTTATTTAGCGCATGGAGCAAAGGGGACGGAGAGATCAAACTTTAATCCCTGCTGGAAACAGCTGCACCAGCGCTGATGCAAAGAAAATACAAATTACACTGAAAAGGAAGCCACCATGCTCATACTGCCCCGCCGCGCGCAGCAGCCGGACGTTCCTGGCCAACTGCCTGGCGGACTCGGGAACCACCCGGCCATACGGCGGCCGCTCCGGTTCACGGACATAATAAAGAGCATCCGGATACAGCACGTACTCGTCATCACAGGAAAGGGTTTTAGTCGGACATGCCGCACCCGTAGAATAGGGATCAACCATTATCGATACCTCGTATATCGGTTGTGGTCAGCCCGGCTTACCGTGTATCCGCACGGGGGTCGGGCGCTTTTTTACTGCCGGGTAGGGGCCTCCAGCCTAAAATCCGAGGTCGCACCAAGGGAAAATCGTTCGTAAGCTGTGAAACGTGTTAGAGAAAATCGAGCGCGGGACAACAACGGCGTCAGGGAAAGTGTTCCCGGGCCAGTATTATGATCAGGAAACCGGGCTGCATTACAACTACTTCCGGTATTACGATCCGGGGACAGGGCATTACCTCACCAGTGATCCGATAGGTCAGGACGGCGAGTTGAATACCTATGCCTATATCACAAACAATCCGATCAATTTAATCGATCCTTTAGGCCTGGCATCAGACAAAGTGGCAGTTGCTATCGCTATTGCAAGAGGAAATGTGCAGCAACTGAGAAATTTACTTCCGGGTTTATCTTCGAAGTCTTCTGCTATAGCAGAGGCAGCGATTTCAAGATTGGAAAGTTCTGTTAGCCAAATAATTGCCAATGAGTGCAAAGCAAGCGTTATGAGAGCATTACCCAGTGAATTATTGGATAATACTTTAGCTCAAATTACGAGGCTTGCTAATTCGGGGAACAAAGCCGCAAAAACAGCCAAGAAATTGCTAAATGATAAACGGTTCAAAAAGTGAGATTCATATGTGGTATTCCGCGAATTTGATATATAAAGGTATTAACGAGGATGGTTTAACGGATCTTTGCGAAGAGCGAATAGTATTATTTCATGCTCTATGTGAAAAAGATGTCTATGCAAAAGCCAAATCTTTTGGGCTGGACTCAGAACATTCATATGAGGTTGAAAGTGGTGGAACTCTTCAGTGGAAGTTTGACACTATTGAAAGGGTTTATGAGATTGACGATAGCGAAATTCATGACGGGTCAGAGATATTTTCCCGTTTTCTGACCAAAGAGGATGTTGATATTCTAAAAAAACACATTAAAAAACACATTGAATAGCAATACAACTACTTCAGGTATTACGACCCCAGCACTGGAAGACACCTCACCAGTGATCCGATAGGCCTTGTCGACACACTTGCACTGATGCAAAGGAAACACCATCCACAACGGAAAGGAAACCGCCAGTCTCATACTCACCCGCCGTGTTGGCGAAACTCTCATGATCGGTGATGACACCCAGGTCACGGTACTGGGTGTGAAAGGCAACCAGGTGCGTGTCGGCATTGAAGCACCTAAAGCCATTCCTGTCATCCGCGAAGAGTTGCTGACGCGCGACCGAAACCCGACAACCCTCCCGGCAGCTTGATCGCTGCCGGGATTTTTAGTCACGCATCTTTGATGTTGTAGGGTGTCAGCAGATCGGCGACGGTCATGCCGAAGAGGCCTTGGCGATCTTCTCAGCGGATAGCGTCCGGGAGGCGATGCGAACCCCCCAAATATTACGAGTAAAAACAGACCATTAAAAAGCCCCGTGTTTTCTTACCAAACACGGGGCTTTTTATTTTCTTATAATTCAATGAATTATAGATAAAGATGGCGTCCCCAAGGGGAGTCGAACCCCTGTTGCCGCCGTGAAAGGGCGAATTTAGCGTATTTTACCGTTTCCTGAAATCTACCTAAGTTCCTGAAACCTTGTAATAATAGCTCTAAACGTCCATTATCGTCTTTAGACGTTTCCAGACATAGTTTTCAGATTATTTTCAGATCGTTTCAGATGGAGCCAGGATGAAGATCAACACGGTAAACCGTCGCAAGCAGTTAAAGGCCAGAAAGACCCCCTACTTTCACCCGATCGGCAAGGGTAAGGCCATTGGTTTTTACCGTACTCCTGAGGGCGGCACCTGGCACGCACGACAGCGTGCACCAGACGGTAAGCAGGTTTTCAAGCCATTGGGCGGTGATCTGGACTCTGACTATGGCGACATGCTGAAAACGGCTCAGGTGTGGTTTGAGCAGGTGCCCGTGGCTGATGGCGCAAGGAATCAAACACTGCAAAACTGCATCGACGATTATGTGGAACACCTCAAGGTCGAAAAGAACCCCAAGACTGCGACAGACACCTGTCAGCGCCTTGAGAAACATCTGACCGACAGACTACTCAAGACCGATGTATCGGCCCTGACAACGCAGCAGATCAAGCGGTTCAGGGACAGCATGGTATCGAAGGGCGACAACCCCGAAGTGGCCCGCCGGTCAAAGGACTCAGCGAACCGAGTGATGAACATGCTCAAGGCCGCACTGAACTTGGCCTTCAGGTCTGGTGTGGTCCACGACGACACAGCCTGGCGGCGTGTCGAGTCTTTCAAGGGCGTAGGTAATGCCCGGGTACTGTTCTTGTCCGATAAACAGGTCAAAACCTTGCTGGAGACAACAAAGGGCGGCATCCACAAGTTAATAAAGGCTGGCGCGCTGAATGGTGCCCGCTACGGTGAACTGTCCCGTCTGCGCGTGGAAGACTTCAGCCCCAGTGAAGCAACCCTACTCCTGACCGGCAAGACTGGCACCCATACAGCCTATCTGTCCAGAGCATCAGTTTCCTTCTTCAAGGAACTGGCAAAGGACAAAACGCCGAAGGCATTCCTGCTTACGAAAGACGACGGCACACAATGGAAGACAAGCCACCAACAGCGACCCTTCCGTGAAGCCGTAGAGAAAGCGAAGCTACCGTCTGAGACTGTTTTCTACAGCCTTCGGCATTATCACATCAGTAAGGCTTTGTTGGCCGGTATTCCGATTCAGGTAGTCGCTGAGAACTGCGGAACCAGCATAAAGATGATCGAAAAGCACTACGGTAAATTCCTTGCGACCGACCGGCGCAAGCTGCTGGATAAGGTAGCGCTGCTATGAGTCGGAAAGAGAAGCAATCAGCGCCAAGTGGCGACCCGCAGTGCATAGCCACTGAACTTTTGAAGCGATTCGATCTCACGGACGAAATACGCGAACAGTTGATGCAAGAACTGACTTACATGGCAGCGTCAGTACAAGGTTACGAGGCAGGCATAGTCTTACAACCCTTGCCGAGCAAGACAGAGGCTGAGAAGCAGCTAAAACAACTTTCGCGCGCGTTAGTCAGAATTAGATCAATAATGGAAACCTCAGATCGCCATATTTTTAATGCAATAAATCGACCACTCTACGAGGGCGAAATACCATCGCTTGATGAAGCATGCACACATGCTGGTCACTTCAAAACTTCGCAACATCAAGGAATCGGGGAGATCGTCTATAGCCTATGCGGCCAGCTCGATAAACATATCCAGGCCATCGACTTGCCATCCTCAAAAGCAGGGCGTGATGACAACTTAACGAGGCTGTTGGCTACCGTTTTAGGACGAGTTTACACGCGCGCTACAGGCGATAGGCCTACTATTCGCACGAGTTGGGAGGACAGTAAAGCATACGGGCCATTTTATGACTTCGTTAATAGCGCAATCAAACGATTGGGGATCGACATATCAGCGGAGTATATAGCCAGGAAAGCGACTGATCCTGACACTTACAAAAAGGAAATCGAGCTAATTCGGTCCATCTAAGGAGGAATCCTTAACAAAAGAAAACAAATTTCTCCTTTAGCTTAGGAGACGCGCAGAAGCAACTATAAGCCTCCAGGAGCATAAATATCGGAGGCTACTATGAACGAAAACGAACCCGGCGAAGCATTCGGCATCGCCGTTTTCTGCAGGACTTACGGAATTTCCCGCGCTCTTTTTTACAAACTTCAAAAAGACGATAAGGCACCGCGTACATTCAATCTGGGCCGTCGCGTGCT